>JAAYCZ010000035.1 GCA_012729495.1 Syntrophomonadaceae bacterium
CAAGGCAGATCTTTTGGGCGAAGAAATCCCCCTGGCCGGCATGGCCGGTGATCAACAGGCCGCGCTCTTCGGCCAGCACTGCTTTACCCCCGGTTCAGCCAAAAACACCTATGGCACCGGGTGTTTTCTTCTTATGAATACCGGCCGCCAGGCGGTAAGCTCCACCCATGGTCTGGTTACCACCATTGCCTGGGGGCTCAATCACGAAATCACCTATGCGCTGGAGGGCAGCGTTTTTGTAGCCGGCGCGGCCGTGCAATGGCTGCGCGACGAAATGCAGCTGATTGCCAATTCCGCGGAAAGTGAGGCCGTCGCCCGTTCTCTGGAAAGCAATGACGGAGTCTATATGGTCCCGGCTTTTGTCGGCCTGGGTGCACCCTACTGGGATATGTACGCCCGGGGCACGCTGGTGGGCCTGAGCCGGGGTACGGGGCGCCGCCACATTGTCCGGGCGGTGCTGGAATCGATCGCCTATCAAAGCTATGATGTACTGACGGCCATGATGACCGATGCCGGCATCCGCCTCGATTCGTTGAAAGTAGACGGCGGCGCCTGCAGCAATGATTTCCTGATGCAATTCCAGGCCGATATGCTGGGCGTCACTGTGGAACGTCCGGCCATGATCGAATCGACGGCCCTGGGTGCAGCCTTTTTGGCTGGACTGGCCACAGGCTTCTGGTCGGGCTTGGATGAACTGCAGCAAACCCGAAAAGTTGACCGTTTTTTCCATCCCCGCATGGAGGCAGCCCAAAGACAGACCATGCTGGACGGCTGGCAGCGGGCGGTCGCCTGTGCCCTGACCTCAAAAGGGAAAACCGAGTAACCGATAACGGACCGCCGGCCATACCGTCTTTCATCTTTCACAGACCAGATTTTGATTGGATTTTATTAAAATTAGCAGAGCACTTAGCATTGTCATCCTGAGGAACCAAGACGACGAAGCGACGATGCCATATGGCATCTAGTGCCGAAAGCGATCAGCAGGCAAGCGCAGCGCAGCCTGAGCGTCGGTGGATCTCAATGATAAATCAGTTTTTGAATTATGTAAAATCCTTGGACAAAAAAAATAAAGGAGAGGGCAGAAGAATATGTATGAGGATTGCGTATTTTTAGACTTCGATTATATGGAAAAATTCATGGCGGAAGTCTTTTGCGGACTGGGCGTGCCCCGGGAGGATGCGGAAATCTGTGCCGATGTGCTGATCACTTCCGACAAACGCGGCATCGATTCGCATGGCATCGGCCGGCTCAAACCCATTTATTATGATCGCATCAAAGCTGGCATCCTGGACCCCGTGACCCGCATGGAAATGGTGCGGGAAGGCCCGACCACCGCGGTGATCGATGGTCACAACGGCATGGGCCATGTGATCGGCCAACGCGCCATGCAGATGGCCATCGACAAAGCCAAAAAATTCGGCATGGGCATGGTAGCGGTCAGAAACTCCTCCCATTACGGAATCGCCGGTTATTTTGCCCTGATGGCAGTGCAAAACGGCATGATCGGCATTACCGGCACCAATGCCCGCCCTTCCATTGCCCCCACCTTCGGAGTGGAGAACATGCTGGGCACCAATCCCATGACTTTTGGCATCCCCACCGATGAAGCCTTCCCCTTTGTCCTCGACTGTGCCACCTCCGTATCCCAGCGCGGCAAAATCGAAGTCTATGACCGGGAAAACAAAGAACTCCCGGAAGGTTGGGTAATCGATAAAAGCGGGCGCACCCGTACCGATACGCATCAAATTTTACTGGATCTGGTCAGCGGGCAGGCAGCCCTGACGCCGCTGGGCGGAATCGGCGAGGACAATGCCGGTTACAAAGGCTACGGCTACGCCACCGTGGTAGAAATACTGTCCGCCGCCCTGCAAGGCGGAGCCTTCCTGAAAGCCCTGTCGGGGCGCGATGCAAACGGCCAGCTGCGTCCTTATCAGCTGGGTCACTTCTTCATCGCCATCGATATCGAAGCCTTTACCGATCTGGACAGTTTCAAAAAGAGCGCCGGCGACATCCTGCGCGCTCTAAGAGCTTCCGAAAAAGCCCCCGGCGCAAGCCGCATCTATACCGCCGGTGAAAAAGAATACCTGGCCTGGCAGGAACGCCAGGGCAAAGGCGTACCCTTAAACAAAGTGCTGCAGCAGGAAGTCCTGCAGATGAGGGATGAGCTGGGACTAAAGGATTTCCACTTTGGGTTTGAGTAAATCCTTACACGAGAGCAACACTCGGTTAAAACATTGATGATTTATCATAATTATGATAATATTATGTTAAATTCTTTGTTTGATAAGGAGTGGTTTTATGCCGCAGATCCGACCGGTATCCGACTTGCGCAATAATTTTGCCGAGATTTCAAAGGTTGTACATGATACGGCTGAACCCGTGTTTCTTACCAAAAACGGCTATGGCGATATGGTTGTCATGAGTTTTGAAACCTATGAGAAGCTTCAATTCGAAAGTGAAATTTATTTTAAGCTGAAAGAAGCAGAACTGCAAGCCGCTCATACCAAGCAGCGCTTTTCCCACAAAGAAGTATTTGACAGCTTGAGGAAGACCCTGCAGGAAAAGGCGGAAGGTGATAATGTATGAGATAAGATATCTTCCGATTGCAAAACAGGATATAACCGACATCATCATGTATATATCCGGCCATTTGAATGCGCCGCAAGCAGCCATGGAATTACTGGACTCATTGGATCGTTCGATTTCCCTGCTGAGTAAGTTTCCTTATGCGCACAAACTTTTTCATCCATTAAAGCCTTTAGAGGAAGAACATCGAATGTTGCCGGTTAAAAATTACGTAGTATTCTATGTTGTTCGGGAACAAGCAAAAGTTATTGAGATCCAGCGGATCATTTTTGGAAGGATGGACTTGATCTATTTACTCCGGTGAGTAAATTGATTCCCGATCAGATAATGCATTTATTACAATTAAGCCCCGATTATGCGGGGTTTTATTTTTTGTGTAAGCAGAAATTTGTTTCACGTGAAACATTGTTGCAAAAAGAATGCCTAATTTTCGGGATTTCATGTTTGGAAAAAAGGAATTTGCGAAAAGGTTTTAAAATATTGAAATATTTTCATTGTTTTGTTTGAGAGTTTTGCATAATACTGTCACTCTGAGCGATAGCGAAGAGTCTCGTAAGTGCCGTAGATCCTTCGCTAACGCTCAGGATGACATTTTAAAAAGGTACATGATAACTAAAAAAAGTTAATTATGCAAAATCCTCGTTTTTATAAAATCAGGCTGTAATTTTACAAAAGCAAATCGGTTCTGTTATTCTGAACGAGTTTCTGTCATTCTGAACGCAGTGAAGAATCTCATTTGCCTCGAGTTTCGGATTAAGTTGAAAAATAATTTATAAAAACAATACGCATCGCAATTCAGTTTTTTTACACACAATAATTTCAGGTGAGAGCAGTGACAGATTAGTGTCGCTGCTTTTGTGTATTGATAAGGCAAACAGACGTTTTTCGCATGAGTTAAATCTTATCTTCAGTCGCCTAAATCACCTCCCAATTGCAGGAATATCGTCGTGTTTGGTGAATTATGTAAATGAACGGATTGATAAAAATCTATGAAATGATTACAGAATCTCTTATTGCCTCGAATTCGAGGCAATTGAAATTAATCAAACTGACCCGTCGGGTACATGGGAGTAGCCATCATGGAAGTATTCAACAATACCACCAAGATAGTTAAAGATGATCTGGTACAGGTCATTGCTCCGGGAAGCCGCGTTTCCATTGCTGCGGC
>JAAYCZ010000321.1 GCA_012729495.1 Syntrophomonadaceae bacterium
ATGCCGTTAATCCCAATACGGCGAATACAGTTGTTGCCAGAGTCGGCAAGGTAAAGGCTGCCATCCGGGCCAATGGCAACGCCATTCGGATATGTAAGCTGTGCTTTCACGGCCATATCGCCGTCACCGCTGAAACCTCCGCCATCGCTGCCCGTCCCGGTACCCGCTATGGTGCTAATAATTCCATTGGGATCTATGCGGCGGATACGATGATTATTGGTATCCGCAATATAAATGCTGCCGTCGGCGGCCACTGCAATATCACCGGGGGAATTAAGCTGTGCTGCGGCAGCCGGGCCGCCGTCGCCGCTCAAACCATGCAAGCCGGTACCTGCCACCACACTGATAAATCCATCCGGATCTACCCGCCGAATACGGTGGCGCGCATTCTCGGCAAAATAAATGCTGCCATCCGGCCCCAGGGCAATACTCAAAGGTGCGCCAATTTTTATCAGCTTGGCGGGGCCATTATCCAGTTCGTTGCCGGTCGGGTTGCCTGCAATGGTGGTAATAATACCCTCCGGACTGATTTTGCGGATCCGCTGGTTAAATCCATCGGCAATATAAAGGCTGCCGTCCGGGCCTGCCTCCACATCAAAAGGACGATTAAGCTGGGCCAGAATGGCTAAATCGTTGTCACCGCTGTAAGCACCATCCAGGAACCCGTCTTCATCGGCATCCGCTATCGCTGTGCCGGCTACGGTAGAAATAATATTCTGGCTGCTGCCCGCATCCGTTCTGCTGCCGTCTCCCAGATACAGCATCCCGCTGTTGGGAACGTAGGCATGATGCACATCCAGTGACCAGCCGCCGATTCCTGCAGGTGCGCTGTCCCAGTATGACAAAGTCCCGGACCATTCCTGCCAGGCAGTGGCAGTAAGGTCATTCCTGCCGGGCTGCCATTCAAAAGGAAACGGTCCGCTGCCATAACTGCTGAAAACGTTCTCAGTGGGGGGCGGATTCATATAAACAGCCTGATAGACATATCCAATCCGCACATGAATCGGGGTGCTGCCCTGGAAAGTTTGACCATAAGGGTTTTTGCCGTTCCAGGTATAGGTATAGTTCTGGTTTATAACCGGCTCGAATTTTTTCCTTAAAAATTGGCCTGCCACCCGAACTTCCAACACGATCTCCTTGAGCCCCTCGGGAAGATTCGCACCGCTGACAGGAATCTCAATGGAACGCTGCTGTTTATTGCCCTCGACCCGGGTACTATTATAGTTTAGAGAAAAGGAAGTGCCGTAGACCATAGCTGTTTCGCCTAAGGCCTGGTTTTGATATTCAATAATTGATCCCCTCCCCTTGCAGGGATCATTTACCATGTTGATTTCCGGCAGGGGGACTTCCGGTCCCCTGGCACCAGCCGGCGGGCCAAAGGGCCAGTTGCAATCCCAGGGAGTAAAATGGGTGATCGGCACCCGCCATAATTCCTGTCCCTCCTGGTACAATGCAGCCAATTTCTGCCGCTCCGAGTCGCTTACGTTTAATCCCGCCAAGCCGGCAGCATCTGCCGCCCTGCCGCTGCCATCGATGTCCAGCTCAGCCAGGCCGTCGCCATTCAAGCCGAGTATTTTGATTACCCGGCCATTTTGGGAAGGAATCCAGGCGGCCTGATCGTAGTCGTAATAACCCATGGGGACAAGGCCTCCCACGGGAAAACCGATAAAGTTTTCTACGTAGTGATAGATAGGCTGATCAAATACCACGCTTTGGGAGCCGGCAGCTACCGCCTCATCGGCGCTGTATTCCACGCAATAGGTGTAGCCCACATTAGGCGGAAGGACAGCCGGCATAGCTTGAGGCCCATTCGCGCCAACCGTATATTCCGTAGCCCGCACCGTCAATTTACTGATGGGCGTGCCATCATCCAGCTGTGCCGTTACCCCGGCCGGTATTATCAATGTAGCCTGGCGGGTACCGTCGGCATCTGTGACCTCGCTGCCCCGGGCTGCCTGCATAGGGCTGTCAGGGGTAAGGTTTACTTCGGTTTTATTGCGGTCATAAGCAATCATTACTACCTCGGACAAGATCGCAAAGTCTTGCCAGGGTACATCCACCTGGCGCTGGGCAGTAATATAACCTTCTTTTTCATAGCGTACCGTCAGCAGACTGCCGCCATTGACCGCCATATCAAAGTAACCATCCAGACGGCTGACCGTACTGCCGAATTCCGAATGATTTAATACGCTAATACGTACGTCCGGCAAAGGCGTGTTTTCCCGGGTCAAGACCTGGCCGCGGATGACCGCTGCCCGATTTTGCTCAATGGTATCAGGTGTCATGCCGGTTTGAAGTGGGTCGTCTCCGGTATAGAGGAATGCGGTGGAGGTAAACAGGTTAGTCGCCACCGTGCGGTCGATGGCCGGGGATACCACCTCACTCATCTTATTTTCTACCGGCTGACCGGCCAATCTTAACGCCTTATTTCCGGCCAGGTCCCGGATAGGGCTCGCCCCCGGCGTGTAACTTATGGCGACGGTGTCCCCCGGTTTAACCGCAGCGGCCAGGGTAATGGTCACCTTGGTATCCGATATAATCACATTTACAGGCGCATCCTGCTCACTGCCATTTACAGTTACACTGAAGTCTGTGCCCAGCGGCGCTGATGTCCGATCCAGGTTTTCATTAAAGACCAGCACCACGGTATCGCCGTTAATCCAAGCACTGCCAAACGATGGCGGGGTGGTATCAGCAGGTTGACCATTGTTGCCGCCATTATCCCCGCCATTGCCCCCGCCGCTACCGCTTTTACCGCCGCTGCTGCCGCTGCCTGCAGGTTCAGGTTCTTTTTCGGGAACAATCGCCGGCGCCTGATAAGATAGCGACCGATCCAGACTGACAACCGCCTCTACCCGGGTAAGGCTTTTTTGTGCTTTAAAGGTCTTATCGGGGAATCCGCTCATGATACCGTGGGTTATTACCGCATGAATACTCGATTGAGCCCATTGATCTATATTAGGGTAATCAGCAAAAGGCACCGTATCCGCCTGTTCCTCGGAGGACAGACGCAGAAGTTTCGCAAGCAGAACCGCTGCTTCCTGGCGGCTAATGGGGTGATTGGGTTTGAATGTACCATCCGGATAACCGGCAATGTAGCCTGCTGCCTTGCCGGACATGACTTGATCGTAAAACCAATCAGATGGTGTTACATCAGAGAACGGGTATGGGGTGTCACTTTTTTCGATTTTATAGGCCCGATTCACCAGGGCCACAAATTCAGCCCGGGTAATGGGGTCATCCGGCTTGAATTGCCCATCAGGATAACCGGCTATTAAGCCATCAGTGATCCATTTTTCAATCTGCACTTGTGCCCAGTGCCCATTTATATCGTTTAAGCCTGCTGCCGCCAGGATTACACCGGGACGTTCTTTCTGTAACACGCCCTCAGCGTCGTTTATGCCTTCCCCCGCCAGGGCAGGTTGATATAAAACCAAGCCGAGACACAATGTCAAAAGCAATATTAAGCATTTTTTCTTCATTCCTTCTCCCCGCCAATCTGTGAATATTGGGATCGACGTCTGCTACGGGAGCGGACTTGGCATCCTTCTCCCCGCCAATCTATTAATGTTACTGCTTATGTTTTCACCAACCTAATACTGAGCCGCAACGCTCAGCAAAAATGATCCGCTCCTCGTACATCTGGAACTAAGACAGTTTAACCCTTGCTTACCTGAAACCGAGACAGTTTAACCCTCGCTCATCTGAACCGAACCGCCTCTTGCAGATACCGTACCACCTGACAAAAACACGGACATCAGGTTATAAGAGAAATATTTCATTCCCTTCAATAATAGCCATCAAATCGTTTTGGTTTTTTCCAAAACCTATGTTTCTTTTTATAGAAAACTATTTAATTGAGGATTTTACCATAATTAGCTTTTTTAAATATTCGAGAGTTTTGCATAATTCAAAAAATCATGCAATACTGTCACTCTGAGCGACAGCGAAGAGTCTCGTAAGTGCCGTAGATTCTGAGCGCTAGCGAAGCGACGATGCCCCACCTGCAGAGCAGGTGGTTTTTTGTTTCACTCGCTTCGCTCGCTCAACCGGCTAAAGCCAACAATAAAAAAAACACCTGGGTTTTCACCCAAATGTTTGTAGGACGCGGTAATATTTTTTTTACCCCAATTTGGCAGCCGGACAGCCATAAAACCCCGGCTCGTTTATAAGATACTGCTTAGGCAAGATTGCCGATTTTATCTCCGCTTGCTGATTTCCTATATACTAAAGGCGACACACCTTCCTTTTGTTTGAAAGTAGTCGAAAAATGAGAACTGTTTACAAAACCGCACTGCCTGGCAATCTCCTCAATAGAATCATCTGTGGTTTCCAGCATTTCCTTCGCCTTTCGGTGCCTGCATTCCATGATGTATTGGTATGGAGTTTTGCCCACGGATTCCAGGAATATCTTCTGCAGGTAGGGAGGACTGATATAGATAGCGTCACAAATGTCCTTAATGGTAATATTGCTGCAATAATAAGTTTCGATATATTTTAAGGCCATTTGTACGTTGTCTTGAAAATTCTGCGGCCGATTGGCAGCCCCAGTAAACTCCGAGTTCGAATCCCTCAGTAATTGGATGACAATACGATTTTCCAGGCTTTCAATCATCAGCGGGCTGGTTTCTTCATAATTTATAACCTCATATATTAAAGCCTCTATTCCTTCCAGGAGTTGATTGCTATACGTATTATCCAGTTTCTTAAACGAGAGGTTTCCCTTCCCTCCCATTTGCAAATAGATATTTTGCATAAATTCTGGATTGACGCAAATCGTAATAAATTTGGCCGGGGAAGAACGATTTGAGGATTGAAGCGTGATTTCATCGCCAGGCGCCATACAAATCAGACTGCCTTTTTTGAACTGGACTTCCTTTGAGCCAATTGTCGCCAGCGGAGGAGTCGTGTAACAAATTACAAAGTGGTACTCTTCCACAATCAATTTTTTATCTATAACAAATTGTTCAGGAATAAAGATCGCAATGTGAGCGGTAATAATAGATTTCGTATTATTATGTATATTAACCGGAATCTTTTCCACAAAGTAATCAAAGTTTTTCCTCAACATCCTTCACGTCCCTTGATGACATTATACCAAACAAATGATTTTCGGGGACAGTCCCCGAAAATCACTTTTGCAAAAGTTTTTCGCAGAGAAATTTGCTTTGAAGGTCAATAACCTTTTCAAATAATTCCCCATCCTGGTAAGAATCAAAATGTCCCATAGACATAGATATAAGCTTACAATCAGGAATAGCGGCGGCCATTTTGTGTATCGAGGGAGGATAGACGACTGAATCATTTTCGCCCATGATAATCAGGACCGGACACTGGATATGTTTAGCTGCCGAAATCGGACGATAAAAAGAAGCAATCAGGCAAACCCGGGCGGGAAACTCATTTTTCCATCGGGAACCTTTTGGTACTATTGCCAAATAACCTTCATAAGACCCGGGGCTGTTCATACAGCCTATATTCCCCGGTTTGGCCACCACCGGAATACAATATGGTCTCTGCATGGCCAGCATATGCCACCCATCACGTATTCCAGCCCAGGCAAGTTTCAGCATATGTGAAATCCCGAGGGTTTTAATGCTGCTTATTCCATCTGTGAAAGGTACATGGGCCGAAACCGCTTTCAACTCGGGATGTTTGGCTGCCACCGAGATAACATGTCCCCCACTGTATGAAGTTCCCCATAAAGCCATCTTCTTAGCGTTGACCTCGGGGATAGTCTGCACGAAAGATATCGCTGCCTCCCAATCCTCCAACTGGCGTCGATAATCAACCAAATTGCGAGGCCATCCTTCACTTTCCCCGAAATATCTGTAATCAAACAAAAAAACTGCCAAACCTTGCTCAACAAATCGTTGGGCAAAAACAGGCAGTCGAAAATCCTTTTCACAGGCAAATCCATGCGCCATAATAATTACCGGAGGTCTTTCCGCCCCTTCAGGCAAATACAACCATCCCTTGCAGCTCATGCCCCGGCTAATGAATTGGCAATCAATCCTACTATGACTCAACTTCATTTCCTCTTTTCTGCGATTGTTTTAGGCCGTATATTATGCAATTTACCTATATATAGCATTGTAGCATATTC
>JAAYCZ010000322.1 GCA_012729495.1 Syntrophomonadaceae bacterium
AAAACCTGATCGGCACTTATCTGCACGGCCCGTTGCTGCCCAAAAACCCCCGCATCGCCGACTATTTTATCAAAGTCATGGCCGCGCGCCGGGGTCTCCCCATCACCCGCACCCTCGACGACACCATCGAAAATTTCGCCCACCAGCAAATCAAAGACAAAATCCTCAAGTGATTTTCGGGGACAGTCCCCAAAAATCACTTGGAATCTCAAAAAATGATTTTTGGGGACTGTCCCCGAAAATCATTTTAGCGCGGTATAGATTGTATCCGGGATGGCAAAAATAACTGCAAAAGTTATGAAATGGGGGCGTTTGCCATCAGACCGGATAAAAAAGCCCTGACCCTTTATCCCTTTCCCGCTGACCTCGTCAACAACCGCATCCGCGAAGTGCTCAGCGGTCAGAATGATGAGATCAGCCGCATCATTGACTACCTGCTGGCCGGCAGCGGCAAAATGCTGCGTCCGCGGCTGGTATTTTTGTCAGCTTCGCTTTATCCGCATGAACCGCATTTGGTCACCGATATGGCCGTCGTCGTTGAACTGATTCATCTGGCTTCACTGGTGCATGATGATGTGATCGACCAGTCTGACTGCAGAAGAGGCCGGGGAAGCCTGAATAGCTGCTTTGGCAACCAGACCAGTATACTGACCGGCGATTATCTGTTCGCTACCGCCTTCAAGTTGATCAACTACCACAGCCAGCAGAAAATTCTCGATAACCTCACCAGCACCATTCAAACCATGTGCGCCGGTGAGATCAAACAAATGCAGCTGGCTTTTGATATAGAAATCAGCGAAGAGGAATACCTGGAGAAAAGTTATGGCAAAACCGCCTGCCTGTTTGCCTCCTGCTGCAAAATCGGCGCCCTGAGCTGCTCCATGCCGGATGCCGAAGCCGATGCCTTGGAGGAATTCGGATTGTGTCTGGGGTATGCTTACCAAATCATTGATGATCTACTGGATTTCATGTCCGACCGAACCAAGCTGGGCAAACCCTGCGGCAGTGATTTGCGGGAAGGTAACATTACCCTGCCGGTGATATACCTGCTGCGCGACCTCAGCTATGGCCCATGGCTGCAGACCGTTATTGCCGAAAGAGCATTTGATGCAGCCAATATTACTGCCATTACCGAAGCGCTCATCAAAAACGGAGCTATCGATGCTTGTCTGCAACTGACCTACAATTTTATCACCCGCGGGCTGGAGCGGTTGGATAAATTGCCTGCAGGTCCCGCCCGTAAAGAGATTATGGATATGGGTAAATTTTTACTGGAAAATTACTACCGCAGTCTGCGCACGGATATAATCACAGTGGAGCGGGAGATGAGCAGTTCATGAACATGTACGCTAATCCATCCCTTGAGCGTGAATTCACCCGACCGCAGCCAGGTCAGCGGAAAATCCTGGCCCATTATATTCTGCACACCTTGCCCCGGGTTAAGAAAGAACTGCAACGCTGGCAATGCCAGGCGGCCATCTGTCCCAATACAACTTTGGCGGCCCAGGCCTTGAGCAGCCTGAACAGCAAGGACTTTCATTGTTACGGAGGCTCAGTTTTCGCCCTGTGTGCAGATGATCGGGAAGAAACCCTGATTGAATTGATTACCGCTTATCAGACGATTTGCGATTATCTGGACAATCTCTGTGACCGCAATGACTGTCTGGACGGCAGCGCTTTTCGTCAGCTGCATGTATCTTTGCTCGATGCCCTGCA
>JAAYCZ010000323.1 GCA_012729495.1 Syntrophomonadaceae bacterium
GAAAAGATTCCACCATTTGCGTATGGCGATATTGCTCCAGCAGCTGTAGAAAAAGCAAATCAAAACTGCTCCGGGATGCACCCCCGATCCGGGCCAACAATCCCTGCTGTTCGGCAAATACCTGCGTTGCTGCTGCCCCGGCCCAGCTTATCTTATAGATCAGTTCTTCCGTTTGACCCTGCAGCGGCGTGCAGATATAAAAGCGGCAGATCAGAGAGCGCAGCGCATAGATGCTGCAGATTCGTTCCTGCAAAAAAATACAGGGATCAGGATTCAACCTCAGCAAACCGACGGCAAGTTTTTCTTTTTGAAAAAATTGCCGGATGAAATCCCGGTAATCAAGATCAAGCTGGGCTGCTATTTTTTTAAATGCAATCAGATCCGGAATCACATAAGCACTATTGCAGCAATTGACCTGACAGGCCTTGCAGGCATCGTGACAGGCAGCGGCATATTCTTTATGGATCAAGGTATCATCACACAACGGCTGCCACGCATCGAGCAAGTCCTGCAGGCTGGCTGAATCATCCTCAACCTTGATTCCCAGCAATATTTTGCCCTTATCCTCGTTTTGACAGATAGAAACTTTACTCATTCCCAGATTACATCCTCTTTGATGATCCGGGCCGGATTGCCGCCCACCATCGTGTAGGGGGGTACGTCTTTGGTAACGACGGCATTGTTGGCCACGATGGCACCCTCCCCGATCGTTACGCCCTTTAATACGACCGCCCGGCAGCCAATCCAGACATGATCTTTAACCCGGATGGGATCAATTTTAGTGGTCGGTACCTCGCCTTTTAACCCGAACGGATGGGAAGAAGTATCCATAAACAACACATGCCAGGATATGGCACAGTTTTTACCGATATTAATTTCTTTTACCGCCAGGAGATTGCTGAAGTCAGCTATATACGTATTATCGCCAATATAAATACGCGCGTTGTCGCCCATGGAAATACGCACATACCTTTCCAGCAGTACGTTATTGCCGACATGAATCTGTGCGCCTTTGCCGAGAAAAAACTCCTTGGGATTGCGGGCCCGAAAATTCTTACCACAGGAGGCCAGCTTTTTTTTCACTAAATAAGTACTGTATTTATCCTGCAGTTCTTTCCATCTCTGCACTGTTTTCAGCTCCCCAACTTTATCTTTGCAGTTTGCGGTAAATTTCTTCCAGTATCTCGCCGGTGCTGCCAACACCGACATCCAGTTTATAGCGGGCAGCATAGTCCAATTGGGTCGGGCCTTTGTTGATGATTACCAGATCCTTGGCCAGGGTACAAAATTCATTGACAAAACCGGCCAGTGGATAAACCGTCAAAGAAGAACCGATCACGATCAGCAGGCGGGCGTCAAGGATAAGCTGACGGGCGCCGATGTAATTGTTTATGTTTTCTCCAAACAGGACTACATTCGGTTTGATGACTGCGCCGCAAGCACTGCAATGAGGCACGGTTTCAGTATTGTCCGCAAAATATTCATGATCATATATTTTTTGGCAGTGGGAGTTCATGCAAATAAACTCCTCGGCATTGCCATGCACCGCAATAACATTCCGACTGCCGGCCTGCTGATGCAGATTATCAATATTTTGTGTTACAACCCCTTTTATCATTCCCTGTTCTTCGAGGCGGGCCAGTATTTTATGCGCCGGGCTCGGCTCCACCTCAGGAAACTTGAAATACTGACGATAGAAACTGTAGAACTGGTCAGGATGCGCTTTAAAGAAGTCAATATTGATGATACGCATCACCCGGTCCTCGCCTAATTGCCGGTAGATGCCCTTATCGCCTCGAAAGTCGGGAATACCTGCTTCGGTACTGATTCCCGCCCCGGTTACAACCACCGCGTTTTGGGTAAGTCTCATCAGATTGGCTATCTGCTCGATCATGTCCGCCATTTTATCCCTCCCCATTCAGCTCCTTGACGCCCTGCCGAGCCAGTTGGTCACAACGC
>JAAYCZ010000324.1 GCA_012729495.1 Syntrophomonadaceae bacterium
GCCTTTTACGGTAATATCGTTGACCTGCTGCAATATGCAGTGGATAATAACATACATGTCGATCTGCTTTCTGACCAGACTTCCTGCCATGCCGTATATAACGGCGGGTATTGCCCCCAGGGGGTTACCTTTGCGCAAAGGGGCGAGATGCTGGCTCATGACCGGGAGAGGTTCCATGCTGAGATCGATCGAAGTCTGCGGAATCATTTCCAGTTAATCAAAACCCTGGCGGAGCGCGGAACGTATTTCTTTGATTACGGTAACTCCTTCATGAAAGCTGTTTTTGATGCCGGGGTAAAGGAAATTTCCCGCAACGGCATCGACGAGAAGGACGGCTTTATTTTCCCGTCCTATGTTGAAGATATCATGGGGCCGGAACTGTTTGACTACGGTTATGGACCTTTCCGCTGGGTGTGTCTGTCCGGGCGGGAAGAGGATCTATTGAAAACCGATCAGGCGGCCATGTCCTGCATCGATCCAAACCGCCGCGGTCAGGATCGGGATAATTACAACTGGATCCGAGACGCCCAAAAGAATAAACTGGTGGTAGGCACCAAAGCCCGTATTCTGTACCAGGATGCGGAAGGACGTAAAAACATTGCCTTAAAATTCAATGCCATGGTAAGAAACAAAGAGATTGGACCGGTCATGCTCGGTCGCGATCATCATGACGTAAGTGGAACCGATTCTCCTTTCCGGGAAACTGCCAACATCAAGGACGGCAGCAATGTCATGGCGGATATGGCCGTGCAGTGCTTTGCCGGTAACGCCGCCCGGGGTATGAGTCTGGTGGCGCTGCACAACGGCGGCGGAGTGGGGATCGGCAAGGCGATCAACGGTGGCTTTGGTTTGGTGCTGGACGGCAGTGAACGAATCGATGAAGTTATCAAATCAGCCATGTTGTGGGATGTCATGGGCGGAGTGGCCCGGCGTTCCTGGGCACGCAATCATAATTCAATGGTTGTTTCCATGGATTTCAACAAAAATTATGCCGGCGTCGGGCATATCACCATGCCTTTTATTCCGGAGGAAAACCTGATCAAAGCGACCGTCAGCCAGGCATTAGAGAAAAAATAGAACAGCGAAGTATTACCATATAACAAGGAGGCGTATTTATGGCAGTACTGGTGGAGTGTGTACCCAATTTCAGTGAAGGCAGTAACCTGGAAAAGGTGGCGAAGATAATTGCCCCATTTAACAGCACTCAAGGGGTGAAACTGTTGGATTACAGTTCGGACCGCGACCATAATCGTACCGTGGTAACGGTCATGGGTGAACCGAAAAGCGTCAAAAATGCCATGATTGAAGCAGCCGGAATTGCCCTTCAGGAAATCGATCTGCGCTGCCATCAAGGAGAGCATCCCCGTATGGGAGCAGTGGATGTTGTACCCTTTATTCCGATTCAGAACTATACCATGGAGGAGGCTGTTGTTTTGGCCCGAGAAACGGCTCAGGATTTGGCATCACGCTATGATCTGCCCATATTTCTGTATGAAAAAGCGGCCACCCAGCCGGCCCGTGAAAATCTGGCCAATATAAGAAAAGGCGAGTTTGAAGGCATGAGCGAAAAACTTTTGCTGCCGGAGTGGAAACCGGACTTTGGACCGGACAGCATTCATCCCAGTGCCGGCGTTACCGCAGTCGGCGCGAGAATGCCATTGGTGGCTTATAATATAAATTTAAATACCGACAATCTGGAAATTGCTAATCAGATTGCCCGCTGCATCCGTCACATTTCCGGCGGGCTCAGGTATTGCAAGGCCATGGGGGTAGAACTGAAGGAAAGAAACATCGTGCAGGTATCAATCAATATGACTGATTATACGAAAACCGCCTTGTACAGGGTGTTTGAAATGGTCAGGTTTGAAGC
>JAAYCZ010000325.1 GCA_012729495.1 Syntrophomonadaceae bacterium
CAACCGAATAACGGGCAGTATAAGATTTGGCGGCTCCAGCTAAGAAGTTGAAATTGGTGTAAGGTACAGCCCATTTGAGATCCATAACTTTTACCTTTTTAACATTGGTTCCATCATATTCAGCTGACTGCAGTTTGCCAGGAATCTTAAGGCTGGTAGCAATTATATAGTAATCGGTACCACGATAGCCTTGCAGTACGCTTACAGTATCTAAAGGCTGTATGTCAGCTAATTTAGCCGGCTTGCCGTCTCTCTGTACATAAATATCTTCATCGGTGAAATTACCCTGGTTGGAGAAACCAGCCCATACTGAACAGGTACTGTTGCTGGAAAATGCACCTGGTACGGACAGCGGAGTTGCATTGTCCATGTAATAGATTCTGTCGCCTACGACTTTGTCAACAATACCGGGGGTGGGGATTGTATAGCTGCACAACCCGGCAATTTTTCCGTTTTTGTTGAGAATCAGGCGATATGCATCACTGTCGTTGAAGGTTCCATCAGCAAACCCGGTACCCGCTGCGGTAAATTCCGTCGGGAATATGGATTCCATGACTACCTCAGCCCGCGGCAGAAAACTGTATGTCTTGCCACCAGCTTTGGCTTTGCTACTTTCCACTTTTACTTCGTCCAAAATAGTTACGGCATTAAGTTCAGGGCCTACAGAAGCATAGTCCTTAACGACAATACTGCTGATGTCTCCGTCATCATTGACGTCAAACTCAACGAAGTTTTCAATAACGGTCAGAATTGATCCGCCGCCTGAGAAAACACAGTTTTTAGCCAGCTTCTTTTCGATCACATTGGCAAGAATCGCACCGGTGTTTGCTCCTGTTCCGACTTTACCCGTAGCAGGATCAATAACAGCATCCTGATCATCGTTGTACTGGAAATACTCTAAATAGGTATCTCCCTCAGAGTCATAACGGAATTGAATTGCCAATACGTTTTTAAATTTGGCAGATTCTTTAAATTTATCATACAGCAGTGTATAGCTCTGGGCTATCTTCCCTTTGCCATCACCCTTGTCATAAGTCTTCGAAGCTTCATTAAACAGATTGTCTGATGCTACATATTCAACTACATTTTCATCCAGGGTGGCACTGGCCAGAACGGCAACAACACCTCTGGTGGCAGCCTGGTTGGCTACGAAGGTTATATCGTCCAGAACGCCCAGGTTGGCAGCTTTAGCAATATAATCTGATGGCCATTCGCCGGGCAGATTGTCATTGTAGCCCAGTAGTCTTAAAAGAACGGTAATAGCTTCGGCTTGGGTAATCTGATCTTCCGGACGGAAGGTGCCAGCCGGGTCGCCTTTTACAAATCCCTGTGCCGCGGCTACATTAATCCAGCCGTTGGCCCAGTGGTCAGTGGCAACATCGCTGAAGGGGGAAGCGGTTCCACCCATACCGGATGCTACTGATTTCAGTCCTGCAGTTACACAGGCGATTTTCGCAAATTCTGCGCGGGTGATGGTTTTTTCGGGGCCAAAAGTTCCATCCGGATATCCGTCCAGAACTCCCAGACCGCTCAGTCTGTAGATGGCAGCAGATTCAGAAGATGTTCCGGTAACGTCGCTGTACGTTGCTGCGCCGGCGCTGCCGACCATGGTGAACATAAATGTTACCAGTACCAGCAACATGATTAGTTTGTTATGTTTTTTTAACATACTGTAGTATCCCCCTTATGTTTTTTAATTAGATAATCATATTGATGACTCAATATAGCTTCGCCAGGTAATCGTATTGATGGCTCAATACAGCATTAAACAGGTAATCCCGCCGCTTGTTTTTGGTCAATTCCCCCCTTATTAATAAGTTCTGATGTTACAAATAAAATTTGGCCTGTTAGATGTGACGACTTCGGACTGTGATTGGTTTCCTCACATTAATTCAATATGTTTTCTTTTTAATTCAATTTGATTACTATTTATGATCTGAGCTTTTCGAGTAACGGCCTTGCTTTTTTCTCCTTACTGGTGTAAAAATAGCTGAGATACTATTTAAACGAGGAGAAGAACGATGAGCAAGTTACAGAAATATTTATGTGCCGTGATCGTAGTATTGGTATTGGCCGGAATAGGTTGGCAGTACGCAGGATGGCAGAAGCAAATCGAACGTCATGAAAATGCCCTGCAGTTTTGGCAGGTGGAAGTTCCTAAAATACAAGAAAAATTTCCTGAATTCAAGCCTCAGAATGCTGAACAGATGATCGCGGCTGAGAACAAACAGTTCGCGGAGCAGAAAAAAGCCCCTTATGTTAATTCCGGAATCATTGTTTTCCTTGGTTTGCTGGCCTCCGGGGCGGTAATTTATGGGCCTAAACTCATTCCCAACATCATACCAGAATCTGAGTCCAAAAATTCTTCCAAAAAGAAACGGAAATAGATTAAGCCAGGTGGTCGATATCTTATCGGCCGCCTGGCTTTTTAATTAGTTTATTTTGTCGGAAAATCCTTTTAAGATTCGCCGACGCTCAGGCAAAGCGTCGGTGAATCTTAGAGATCCTTCGGCTTTGCCTCAGGATGACATTTCATTAATCTTTTTTACCTGATTATCAACAACTGCTCATTTTATTTCTGCATTTCCGTAGATGTCATTACCTGTATAATATTAATTTTAATAGTTAACGCAATAGGTTAATAGAATTATTGATTATTGCATATAATATTGTATAATAAGTTTGGTAGATGTAATAACTCTCCATCGTTATTAATGGAGGAATTCATGGAAATCGAATTTAAAACTGCCAAACTTAAGAAAACCTGCGAAAGCTATGATTTAGCCAGGAAACAGTGGGGCGAAAAAATGGCACGTGCCATTATCAAGCGGCTTAATGAAATACAGAGTGCTGTTTGTATCGCCGATTTGAACCATGCTCCTCCTACCAGATGTCATCTGTTGGAACCTCATAAACGAGGCATATATGCCGTTGATGTGGGGCACCCGTTCCGTCTAGTATTTCAGGCTATTTCAGAATCTGGTGAGCCGGTTGGAAGTATTGATGCTTTACAGGTTAAGTGTGTAAAGATACTGGAGGTGACTAATTATCATGACGACTAAAAATATTGGATTTAATCCTGATATTGCCATTTCTCCTGGGGAAACTCTACAGGAATTTGTGGATTCGCTTGCTATGACCCAGGTGGATTTGGCAAAGCGAACCGGGCTAACCACGAAAACGATCAATGAGATTATTAAAGGAAAAGCTCCCATAACCCAAGAGACTGCTTTGAAGCTGGAAAGTGTTTTTGGAACACCGGCAAGTTTTTGGAACAATCTAGAGGCCAGCTACCAGGAAACCAGGGCGAGGTTACAGGCAGAAAAAGATATTGAAGATGAAACCTGTATAGCCCGATTGATTCCCTATCCAGAATTGGCGCGGAGAGGTTTTGTTAAGCCTACGAGCAATGTTAAGGAAAAGGTTGTTAATCTTCGGCAATTCTTTGGTGTTGCATCCTTAAAATATATTCCGGATATTTTACCGGTTGCTTTTAGAAAACACGACAAAGCCAGCAGTTCTCATTATGCTTTGGCGTCTTGGATTAGGATGGGGGAGTTATTGGCTGGGGATATAAAAACGCTAGACTTTAACGAGAAAAAATTAAAAGAGATGATAACAAAGTTCAGAGAGTTAACGATGTTAGAAGTTGATGATTTTATACCCCGGCTAAGTGCATTGTGTGCTTCATGTGGAATAGCTTTGGTAATTGTTCAGCATTTACCTAAAACATTCGCTCATGGGGCTACAAAATGGTTGCACCCTAATAAAGCTATGATTCAGCTTAGTACTCGGTATCAATATGCTGATATTTTCTGGTTTAGCTTTTTTCATGAATTGGGTCACATATTGTTACACAGTAAGAAAGAGGCATTCGCTGAAACTGGGGAAAAAAATAAAGAAGAAGCTGAGGCTGATCAGTTTGCATCAGATTATCTTATAGCCAGCACAAAATATAAAAACTTTATTTCCAAAAATAGATTTAGCCGGGATTCGATAATAAAGTTTGCTGATGAAGTTGGAATTGATCCGGGAATAGTAGTGGGAAGGCTGCACCATGATCAAAAGATTCCGTGGGGTGGCTTTCAGGAGATGCAAAGAAAGTTTTTGTGAGTGAGATGGTCATCTCCTTTGAAAATTTAGTCCTCTTTAAAAATTGGCTTTTTTCCCCGAGGCCCACCAAGGGAGCTCTGCCGCCCCTAATTTTATACGCTTTGGGTCAGCCATAGCAAGCATGAGGTTGCTCCTCAACGTTGCCCCATTTATGTTATACAAAAGTATTGATAAAATTTTGTATGATTATTTCGTATCAAAGCATGTTTAGAACCAAAAAAAGTTTCACAATTAAAAAACCAAAAATGATACCTATTAAGCCTCCTGTGATAAATGCACTTGCCGTTGTTATGCGCCATATTTTGCTATTATATTTTTTATATAAAATATCTGTTAACAACTTATGCTGATCATCATCTTGAATTTGAAAATCGTGGCCTCTTAATAAACCAAAAATTATTAAGTTTTTAATGTCATCCTTGAGCAAAGTACTGGGTAAGGTCATCTGGAGACAGGTCATTATTAAAGCCAACATTCCAATACAAATTGCTACTTTACTTAAATTTAATGAAATGTCATTCGAATTTGACGATAATAAATCTATTACCAACAGTATGGTGAATCCTAATAGAATGCCACTAACAAATTTTTTTATTACAGTCTCCTTATATGCTTTCTGCCTTGCTTTTTGAATTTCTTTTACTAAATCCACAGATAACATCTCCATTAGGTTAAATTTTCGACTCTCGTCATCAGCTTATACAATATCATATATCAAGTAAGCCTCAGAATGCTGAACAGATGATCGCGGCGGAGAACAAACAGTTTGCAGAGCAGAAATAGCCCCATTGTCAGCTTATTAAGGATGTACAATTGGACATTACATGAATCAATACAATCTGTTCTTCTTCGTTTTCTCCATGTACAGATACATAGGTAAGTGGGACAAAACCAGCTTGCAGGTAGTTTTTAACCGAAATATCGGAATAATCGGTATGTAAAAGCTGATTAATTCTTGCGATGTTTGTATCTATATCGATGTTCTTTACTATAAATCCAAGCATGCAGTTCATTTTATGATACGAAGTATATTTTGGTTTTTCCCCGATAAAACGGCGTATTCCTGCGTCTATATATTCCCGGTTCAAGGTCAAATTCCCATCAAGGCGTTTACATTCGATGATAAAATAGCGTTGTCTGTTACTAAAATCATCAATGCTGAACACTTGTAAATCAGCCCGTCCTTGTGGTGTACTGTCAAGGTAATTCTCAGGAGCTTCAGAGAAAAATCTAAAATTATCAAAACCAATCTTACGCATAACGGCATCATTGTTAAGGTAATTGGCGTACAGATAATCACGTATTTTAATTTCATTGTTCGCGATTTTATGGAAATTGCTTTCGCAGTCCTGCTGCATTAGATCCATACACACCAGTATTTTTTGAACAATATGGTTAAGTATTCCCCATGTCATCTGCCTATTAAACGAGGCATTATGAAATCCACTCAAACTTATAACACCTCGTTTCCCATCAGGATGGAATCCAAAACATCTGCCAGATCCAGCTTGGCCATGGCAGGATGCCAATTTTTGTATTCATCGGTCTTAATAATATAAAATGAGGTTTCATTAAAATTAATCACGTCTTTGATTTGGTAGAAGTGATCATTAACTTTGCCCGGCATAAACTTACTCACAAAATTTATCTGTGCATCATGTTTTCCATCATGTTCGATTATTGGTTCAGTCGGAGCAATGTCTTGGAAAACAAATTCAACTGCACAATAGTGACCAGCGATATTTTTATAGATATGACTGGAAATATATTTTTTATCACCAGACCAAATCCCTAAAAAATAATCAGTAAATACTTTTATATAATCATTCAGTTCTTTACGGGTAACCTTCTCCCAAGATATTTTATTTTCAGCCACTAGGGGAATTTGAATTTTTAAAGCATAGTCGACAAAGACATCATCGGTTAACCCAAACTTCTCCATGATAAGACTATCAAGCTTTTGAATAAGTTCTTCGCTTTCATTTGAATTGTTGAAATACATATTATCAGTATAGACGGCATCATGAATCGTTTCTGTTAACTTGGCTATGTCAACATCGACAACGGCAGGATACCTAAATATTTCAGTAGGGAAGCCCTGTTCCCGCTCAATGCCGGATGAGGTTCCCAGCATAAGATTAAAATAGGAATAAACCGATGAATTGAACAGTCCTGCCAGGGATAACAGAGTTTCTTTGTTTTCCTGTTTGCCGCAAATACCGGTAATTGCATCAGGATATATAAAACTATCCTCGGAATACGCTGCTCTGTATTTATATGTGGCAACATCAAAACCTTTTTTAATTAGAGTATACGGAGGAACAAAAATATCCTTTTTTTTTGCTTTTGCCCTGTGAATTTTTTCCTTGGTAAACACTTTGCTGAAATCTATATTGACCCAAAAAGAGCCCATTCCTTTTTGAGCATTAAGAAGCCTACGCCCTTTTAAATGGCCGGCGTCCTGCTTATCACCATCATGCACTTCTATCCCTCTACCAAAGGACAATCCATTTTCTCGGATGATTTGTATGACCGAAATATATTTCTCTTTCAGCATCCTGATTGTATGGAAATCCTGATAATATCCAAATACAACCGTCTTCCAGGCCCAGTCATTTTGGAGCAGTAGGGATTGCGGAATCTGCTTAAAGTCATTTTTTTCTATCATGATAATATTAAAAAGCTTAAAAAAAATATTAGGTTTGAGGGTAAGGTGACATAATTGATTCCTCATATTATCGATTACCGAATCATGAAACTGATAGATCAAAACACCAGCCGGACCACGCGCTTGGTTGAAAATCAGTTCCCGCACAGCAGCCAGCTCAATATACTTCCTGAATTTTGCTTTTTCTAAAAGCCACCTGCGGAATTCAACCGAAGGCGATTTGGTATTATATAGCAATTTGGATGTCACAATCAGACAGCAACAGGTATCAGAATCCGCAAAGTCCTTTGTTCGCAGAACAAAACTCCGTGATATTTCCTTTCCTTGAAGGGGAAGATTCCTGTCCCGGCAATATTTTATATGCAAACCATCTACCCTTCCCCAAGGGGGATTCCCAATAATAAAATCAAAATGCTTTCCGCTTAGAAACATTTCCGCATCCTCGGAGAAAAAATCACATACCAAAAAGTTTGTATTTTTCAGTAAAGGCAGTTTAAAACCCCTTAGTGTCTTAGGGTCTTTATAATCCAATATAGTAAGATAAATTGAGAAGATAGCAACGTCAATTGCTTCAGGATTCTTATCTATACCCCAAAGATTTTCGGTAACAATACTAACTAGTTTTTGATCATTAAAACCATCCGCATCCATCACAGCATTTCTCTCAATAAGTTTTCTAGCCGATTCTACCAGAAATATTCCTGAGCCGCATGCAGGATCAAGTATCTTGCAACTGATATTATCTTTAAGAAAAGGGGTGATAGTTTCCTCTAGAAGGTAATTAACCAGGTACGGTGGTGTGTAAAAGGCTTTATCCTTTTGCTGTTTCTCAGCACCCAAAAGGCGTTCGTAAATATTGCTGATCAGCTCAACAGGTATCATGTTGAAATCATATAGCGGAAACAGGGATTTCTGTCCGGAGAACAAAACAAGGTGGCCAGCCATCAGGTCTCGTAGTATCTGTAAGGATGCATTATCTAATATATCAACCTCTGAACAATTGTTCTGCTCGTATAATTCAAACAGGTTTCCATTAAAGCTCTCTTTTAGATAGGCAAACAAACGGTAAAGCTCAGTTTTGTCCTGCATAATTGTAATCAGGTGAGTTTGAGAGGAGGCTACGCGACCATCAAGCCCCTGATAGTTTAAATCAACGCCACGATCAATCAGGTATC
Source organism: Syntrophomonadaceae bacterium (assembly GCA_012729495.1). Classification (GTDB taxonomy): domain Bacteria; phylum Bacillota; class Syntrophomonadia; order Syntrophomonadales; family Syntrophomonadaceae; genus Syntrophomonas_B. Next base: position 7,957 of record JAAYCZ010000325.1, read on the forward strand.
GAATAAATATTAAACGTAGAATTATTTTAACAGCAAAGGGGGAACACTCTGTTTTTTTGAGCCGATATGTCGCGTCCCTTATATTATCTAGCATAACTGCATCCAATTTGGGGGCTGATAATTTCTGCTGATATTCTTTCCAGAAGGCGGCATTGGATATATTCCAGAAAGAAAATAAAGAATCCTCATTTATAAGGGTCTTGTCTATATTTTCTAGCAAGATCAGTTTTTGTTTTTCGTCGATGGAGCAACCGTTATATACTTCGATTCGGTTATCAAAACTAACAATCAATAATGGTATCTGGGCGTTCCAGACTTTTTTAATTAGAGATGCAGTTATATCTTGCTCTTTGTATTCTATAAATACAATAAAAGGTTTATTATCAGCCACGTAGATTGCTGTCGGAGCAAGCTCAGAGAAGATCTTCTGAATGGAATAATTGTCGGCAATACTGCTGGAATCAGGATAATACAGCATACCTGATCCTGAATAGCCCAATGCGTCAATCACACTTCTCATTCCGGACACAGATCAATCACTCCTCTCATTATCCTCCAACAACACAAACATATGTTTTATATTAGATAAAAATTATAGAAATCCTTCATAATAAAATAATTATTTTGATTCCGCAGAAAGTCATTTTTTCATATTCGGGGCACCATGCCTATAACAGCAAAGTTTTAACGCTATTCATAGTGGCCAACTAACCTGGCACTCCCCCTCACAACATAACACAGAAAAAGGAAATGGGATAGCACGAACTATCCCAAGCGGAACTTTAGTTTTAGAAATTTATATATCTTTGGAATGCTGGCCGATGCCCAGGTGGCATTGCGCTTGCCTTTTGATCGCTTACGGTATTAGATCCTTCGTCGCCTCCGGCTCCTCAGGACGATATGTTTACTGTATCGGCTCCTTAGTATGACATATTTTTCTGTTACGATTACTTAGGATGCATATTTATCGCTTCAGCTTTACAGCGGCTTGTTTACCATTCCTCTGGATTATTAAATCTAAAGCATCAGCTTAATATACTTCTGTATGCCTTCGGCGATGGCCTGGGCGGCCTTGGTCTGGAAATCTGTTGTGGCCAGAAGCTGGGCTTCCTCGGCATTGCTGATAAAGGCGGTTTCGACCAGGGCTGACGGCATATTGCTTTCTCTTAGTACAGCATAGTTGTTCTGGCGAACGCTGCGGTCAGTGCGACCGCATTTTGCCAGCATGGCTTTCTGGAGCAGGTCGGCCAGCAGTGAGCGCTGATACTCCTGGGCATAAAGAGTCTGGTTGCTCTCGGGCGCATAGTAGAAGGTAGTCGTGCCGTGCGGTTCGGTGCTTTCCACCGAATCGCAGTGGATCGACACAAACAGGTCGGCTTTGGCTTTATTGGCCATGGCGGGTCGTTCGCTCAATCCCACATAGGTATCATCATCCCGGGTCATAATTACCTTGTAGCCTGCCTTCTCCAGGATATCCCGGGCTTTTAAGCCTATACTCAAAACCACATCTTTTTCATAAAGGGTACGCGACTTGCTGATCGAGCCGGTATCCCTGCCGCCGTGTCCGGGGTCAAGCATGATGGTGACCTTGCTGTCCGAACCGTCTTCGTTGTTGGTCGGCTCTTTCTCCACTACTTCTTTATTGACCAGGATGACGCTGATCTTTAGACCGTTAACGCTGCGATTGACCTGCCAGGTATCCAGGTTGCTGCCGGGGGTGATTTTGACCTGCAGCGAATGATTTTCGCTGTTTTCATTAATGCTTACCCGTCCGGCCAGACCGCTGAACAAATAGCTGTCCTCTGCAATGCCCTGCCCGGTTTTATTTAAGTTTAACGTGATTTTACCGTCGCTGAAGCTTTCCTGGCATTCCATAGCTGAAGTAGCTCGCAGGACAATGATCTGATTGCCATTTTTAAGGGATATCTCCTCTACCGCAGTTAGCTGTGAGCAGATGGTAAAGACTTGTTTGCATCCGTCGGCTTCCACCGTACTGGTGTATTGATAGGCCAGCGGCATTTCGATTGTCACCCAAGTGGTATCATCCATCGTCTGGGCTGAAATCGCCGCTTTGGCATTTTTGCCGCTGCCTATGTAAAAATAGGCTTCATCGCGGTTTGATCTCAGCACCGTATTTTTAAATGTATAGGTTACTGTTTTGCCGTCGCGGCTTGCGGTAATTTTAGGTTCAGCCGCTTCGCCGGTCTTCATAACCAGCCGGTAACCGTCACTGGCCAGCCGGGTGGAAATAGCGATAAATCCTTTGGCCACGGCAGCGTTTTCATCGCCGCGCCGGTTGATGTCAGCGCTGTCGGGAATGGGTTCGGGATTCTCGGTTTCAATCTTCTCCGGTGTTCCCGCCGGTTCAGAACTGTTGTTGGGGCTGCTGTTGCCGCCATCACCAGCTGTAGCATCGGTTAGGGGATCCACGACCCAGGAAGCAACCCAGACGTTTCTGCCGCCGCGGCTGACCTGATACCAGCTGTTTTTTTCCGCCAGCACCGTCATTTTTTCTCCCACCTGGGCGACATCAATAATGGTGGCATCAGTTGACGGCGCTTCCCGCAAATTTATTGATCCGCCGGTGACCAAAACCGCAGCCGGTACTTCACTGGCAGCGCAGGCAATATTTATGACCCGGGTCTGTTCATTCCAGTCCACCTTACCACCGAAGGCCTCCCCCACAAAGCGCAGCGGAGCCAAGGTGCGGTCACTGACGATCTTGGCTGGTACATCCAACGGCCATACCTTGCCATTGACGGTCGGGCTGGTAGAGCCAATCGGCAGCACAACAGTGGCTGCACCACGGCGGGCAGTAACCGTACGGGTAGTTCCGTCCCAGTCAACACTGGCTCCCAGGGCCTCAAATATGGCTCGCAAAGGCACCAAGGTACGACCGTTCTCAATGCGGGGCTCGACTTCAAACTGCAGCCGAGTACCATTTAAAATCACGCTGGGATTGGCCGCAGCGGGAGCCGGTTGGGAAGGTACTGCAGTCGATGGTGCCGTCGCAGCCGGTTGGGTTCCCAGAACCGGTTCGTTTATTGGCGTCACCAGCCATCCGGCCACATAGGCAGGAGTTCCGTCCGGCAGCTGTATCTGATACCAGCCGTTTTGCTCGCCTAATACGGTAAAAATGATTTTGTCGCCCAAGCTGGCAACAATGTCATAGGACGTCCCCGGGCCACTGCGGCCGTTGACGGGGCCGTCTTTTATCTGCACCTGCTGTCGGGGCGCAATCAGTTCGCGGGCAATGTAGCCCTGCAGGCTGGCATATTTTACCTGGTACCAACTGCCGGCAAGGCCGCTTATCTCAACCTCAGTATCTTTTAATATGGTGCCGATAATATTTGCGTTACCGTCGGGGGATGACCGGACGTTGACCACCGATCCGGTAACGGTACCGGTTGCTGCCCCGACCTCTGCGGGCAGCAGGCTGAAGAGCATCAGGGCCAGCGCCAGGACGCAGAGGGAGAATTTGTATATATAATGAAATGAAGTCTGGTTGGGTTGAAACATTTTTTGCACCTCACTATGAAATTTCTTAAACTTTCGACTGGCCACCGAATAAATCCTGCTGTTTCCGGACAGGAAAATAGAGGTAAACTGTCGCTATATGTATATACCCGTAAGTGATGTATTTTCTTTCATACCTGAGGAATTTTTTTATTAATTTAGAGTTTGTTTAATAAGTAAATATCCGTGGTGAGATCCGTCGACGCTCAGGCGGTGCGGCGCTGCGCTTGCCTTTTGATCGCTTACAGCACTAGATGCCAGATGGCATCATCGCTTCACTCCGTTAAGGATGACATAAAATGGATACCGCTCCAAGATCTACCGACGCCTTAACTAAAAAAGGGGCCCGGCTTTGATTAAGCTGGAATCCCCTATTCATCCGTTCTGTCAACTACAGATTATACCTTGTGTTTGACCCCATGGCCGGCGCTGGGCAGCCGGCTGCGTTCCCAGTTGATCTCCTCAATCGTCTTTTCTGATTCTCCGTCACTGCCTTCTTCATCTTTATCTTTAATACTGCTTTGATTGCCGGGACTGTAAGTGACCGGGGAATCGGAAACGACCGCTACTGTCTGGCCCGCCAGCATTTTCTCCAGCAGCCCCTCGGTTTTTTTCTGGTCAGCCACCCAATAGCTCTGGGTCAAATTTCCGTAGGCATCACGCTTGTCCAGAAAATACCCTGGCAGGGTCTGGGCAATGATGGAATCGCTGTTGAATCCCGGCGCCCAGCTGGCCATTTTCAGCATGTCCGCCATCCGCAGGTTGGTATCGATATTTTGATTTACTACCTTGACCAGAGCCCGCAGCTTGATGAGGTTTTTGGCCTTGAGCATTTCATTGCCCAGCGCTTTCAGGAAAACCTGCTGGTGCTCGGTACGTTCAATATCCCCCAGGGCATAATCGCGGAAGCGGACAAAACCCAGGGCCTGTCTACCATTTAAAAGCTGCTGCCCGGGTTTCAGGTTAATATCTTCAGAGGGCTTGTACATGCGCTGGTCAACATTGATGTTGACCCCACCGATGGTATCGATGATTTTTTTGAATCCCTCGAAATCCATCTCCACATAATAATCGATATTTTCGCCCACCAGTTCTTCCACTTTTTCAACTACCAGTTCCGGGCCGCCTACGGCGTTGGCACCGTTGATCTTGTCGACATAACTGCCCTTTATATTGACGCGGGTATCACGCGGTATGGAGACCAGGGCCACCTTGTTCAGCTTCGGATCAATCGAGGCCAGAATGATGGTATCGGTACGGGTCTGGGTTTCTCCCGGCCGGGCATCTGTACCCAGCAGCAGGATATTGGTTCTTTCCCCTTCTTGTATGGCAGCATCCGCCTGGCTTTCATTATCATCATTTGCTGGCAGCAAGCTGCGAATCGATGCACCCAGCCCGAAAGTAATCATGAAAACCAGGCTGAATACCAATATTAATTTAAATATTAATTTTATCTTCGACATAGCTGATAACCTCTAACTTTCCAACTGGTCAGGAATTAATTTCGCTGCTCTGGCTGCTGCCGGGTATTGATATTTTGGCTTGACCAGTCAGCATCCCGATGCGATTTGCTCCGATTACCATAAGCAGCAGCAGGAATGCCAGCACAACTGTTGCTTTGGGATTATCAAACCAGCTCAGGACAATGGCGGTCAAGGCGAAAAAGCCGCTTATTGCATAGATGATCAGCACCGTGGTCTGATGAGAATAGCCCAGCTTGAGCAGACGATGATGCAAATGATCTTTATCCGGCATAAATATCGGAGTTTTTTTGTAAATACGCCGGAAAATCGCAAAAAACGTATCAAATATCGGTATCCCCAGAATCACGATCGGTATTACCAGGGAAATCAAAGCTGTACTTTTGGCAACGCCGGTGACGGCCAGACAGGCCAGCACAAAGCCCAGAAAATTCGAGCCGCAGTCCCCCATAAAGGTACGGGCAGGATAAAAATTATAGGGCAAAAATCCCATAATTGCAGCCACCAACGTAAAAGCAATCAAGGCGGTGACCATCTGTCCCTGCATAAGGGCCACAATTCCCATGGTAAGACCGGCTATACCGGCTACCCCTGCCGCCAAACCATCCAGACCATCGATCAGGTTAATGGCATTGGTGATGCCCACAATCCATAAAAATGTCAGAGGAATACTCAGATAACCCAGCGACAGCATACCATCAAAAGGATTACTGACAAAGTGGATCACTACGCCAAAATATACCGCCACGGCGGTGGCGATAATCTGTCCAGCCAGCTTGACCCAGGCCGACAGCTGATAGATATCGTCCAAGATTCCAACCATAAAAACAATGGCGGCTCCAATAACTATACCCATATATGGCCCGGAAACTTTCACTCCCAACAGCACACACAACATAAATGCCAAAAAAATTGCCAGACCTCCCATGCGGGGCATGGCAGTCTGATGTACCTTGCGCTTATCGGGCTGATCTATGGCACCCAGCCGGTAGGCCAGACGGATTACCAGCGGGGCGGAAAAATAGGCTATTACAAAAGCCG
>JAAYCZ010000326.1 GCA_012729495.1 Syntrophomonadaceae bacterium
AAATACTTGATACTCTTCAGAATACCGATGAAATGCTCAATAAAATGGCAATTTCAAATGATCCGGCTTATAGGGTGGAAAGTTCTGTATTTGTTCAGGAAATGCTCGCGTAGATGCTTCGCCCATGCATTAAGAATGTCTTCATCATCTTGGATAACGAGTTCATAAACGATAACCTGCTTTCCCTCGGAGGTAGTTACCTTCTTCTCTTGTATAAGCCAATCTAAATATTGAGGCCTCATGGGCAGTTCTCCTTACATAAATCTATCCCTTTGAGCATCACTGCGGATATATTGTTTTTTATAAACTTTGAGCTTTGTATTATTGCTAAAATACCAACAAAAAATGTCCCGCCAATATGACAGGACGCATACCTTCTTTTGCATAGCTGCCATTCAAATATTAAGAATAGGCTCCGCAGTATAATGCTGCTTTTTATTTGTTCGGCTCTTAGGAAGCATATTATATTTAATTTTAGCATAATATTCCTGAAGCCACAACACAATAAGCCGCAAAACGACTAAACATATATTGTTCAGTCGTTTTGCGGATAATAGCTAATTTTATTTATGTTGAAGACTTAAAAAAGGAAACCGCTGAATTTCATAATTGATTGCGGCTGACTTTTGGAAACATTGCCAAGGACACGAAGCAGCATTAATGTAGTGTTATAACCGTTATGTCCTCCGCACGCATAAATAGAAGTATATCTGCACTTTGCTTCTGCAATTGATTCGACCGGTAAACAAGTATTCCGAATATGTGACGCTGAAAAAACAGCACTCTGCTTCAGAACTACCCGACCAAGGCGCCATACGGCATATCCTATGTACACTGCGGACTAAAGACAACGCTTCTTATGCCGTCTGATAAACAAACACGCGCTCCGTCATCCTGACCAGACGCGTAATAATCGCGGCGGCTTCGGCACGTGAGACGAGCGCATCAGGATGAAAACTGCCGTCCTCATACCCCATGAGAACGCCCGCGCGGTAAAGCTTGAAAATGCTGTCGGCATAGGCGCTGTTCTCATTGACATCGGGCAGTCCGCCACAAGCATTTATCTCCGGCAGGGCATCTCCCGCCAGTGCATTAGCAAAGATATATGCCATTTCCGCGCGTGTCGCGGCCCTGTTATAATCGGCGAAACCACCGTCCGGCAACATGGCATTCTCCCGCGCATAATCGACATAGACCTGATACCATGGTGTACCCTGGGTGAATATTCCTGTTTCACCGCGGCTGATGCTGTGCACTACGCAGGCCATCTTGATTGCTTGTCCCAGTGTAAGCGTGTTTTCCGGCGCAAAAGTGCCGCCTCCCATCCCTTCCATAAGCCGCATTTGGCAGGCAAGCTTCACTGAGCCCTGTTTTTCAGCACCGTACCATGCACTTTCGTTCACGTCTGCAAATTGACCGGGCATGTAGTCTGCAAGCGCCATGTCCTGAAAATGCTCCAAACCTTCCAAATAGTAGGTGCTGTCAAAGATTTTACCGTCATCACCGACCCAAAGGCCGGTTTTATAACGCAGTGTCAACCGCTCCATATGGCGCTGGAATCCGCGCCCGCGATCCGCCTCCGGAATTGCCTTTTCCAGAAGCTCTTTGCCGGCAGAGCTGAACATAGCGACCCGCCACGTTCCCTCCTCCCGGGCCATAACCAGAACACGTCCGTCAAAGCCGCTGAAATTAGGACGCACATTTTTTTGCACCTTCATATCAACACAAAGAAGGATGACGCGCAGCTCATCATAGGCTCCCACGCAGCTGGGGAGGGGCGAGTTCTGCATAAGAAAATGGTAGGTGTTCTCGTCGCTGAGATTAAAGCCAACGGCGGTGAGCACGTCCATCTTTGTCACGTTGAACAGACCGATCAGATTTTCCTCGCTGGCCGGGTCTGCAATAAGCTGCCGGTAATCAGCTCTATCCCTCTCGACAGTGAGGGATAGGAATGTATCCCAATCGTGTGTGGTCAGTGCCTCAATATAGCGGTAAACCACATCTATTTCGCTGCCCGGCTTCGCCGGATCATCCACCGCCAACGCGGGTGTGGTGCAGAGCAGGGCAAGCAGGATAATTAGGGAAATGATGCGTTTTGTGTTCATGATAGCTCCATTCATAGCCTATATTTTACAATGCGGTTGTTATTGCAAGATTAATAATAGAACTCCCGAATTGCTCCGCTGGATTTACTGCTATAGCTATAGTAATAATCCAAAATGCTGAAGTAGCCTTGACCTTCATCTGCCCATTTTTTACTGCCCCACTGGGAGCATACCCCGGAATATTGAGTGCCATAGTATCCCTGTTTACCGGAAGCATAGCTTGCATAGAAGATATTGCCGTCAGAGTTCTCCATACCAATGCCGCCGACAGCGTTGATAGCTTGTGTGCAGTTAGCATCCTCTGTGTTCGGAAGATAATGACCGTCATTATTATTCTTCATGTCATATCCCGAATTAGGATACCAAGGGTCGACTATCAAAGACCAAATTACCATTTTCACACACTGTGCACCTGCTTTTAATGACTCTATGGGCCATGTTTTACCCCACTCATTGGGAAGGGTGTTTTTTATGGCGTCATAATATTCAACGGTGACAATATCATAGCGAACACCACTTGAGTTATAAAGAGCAATTCGAATATTACCGGGTCGCGTATGGTTCGCACTGACTGCTGACAACGCGTTAGTTGCCGATTGATAATTTTCAATTCCACCGGCTTCTTCTATAAGCTGCGATTCAGTTGCACGATTATCAACAATGATATTCCCGTCAATATTTTCCCATACGGCGTGCTTTTCTCTTTTAATAGCCATCTCAAGCATTCTGCTAACATCAATATCTTTGGCGGCTCTCAACTTTGAATCAGCATATGCGTCCCGAATTGTGTCGGCAGTTGCAACAGAAAAAGCAAACACTTTCCACTGATCACTTTCTTTCGCCAGTATTACGGTAAACATATTTGTGCCGTTGTGATGATATTTTGTTTCCTCATTAACTGTCAGATCAGCCCCCAACAAGTATGCTTTTACACTTCCTTTGGGACTTTCAGCGGCAATGTCTTCAACCAGTCTATACTGGGGCAAACTGCTTGGTTCCAGTTCCCTAATATCAACGACCTTGGCAGAGGTAACTGTGTGGACGCCAAGATTTTCTGCTATGTATTCTTTATTTGAGAAAAAATCTTTTAAGTCATTATACTCACTGGTTGGCGACAGCGATATGTATTTCTCCCAATTTTGAGTGTCCATTGCATCAACATACTCATAGAGTGCTTCTAATGCCTTTGTATCATTCTTATTTTCATTGATTCCAAATGCCTGTACACCTGCAACTGAAGAAATTGCAATCATCACGACTAAAAATACACTGACAATTCTTTTAGTTTTCATTATGTAGCATCCTTTCAAATTATAATTATAAATCGTATTTTTTGTTAACTACTGAGGACTTAATAGGTCTTCGTAAAAACATGTGTGGTACAAGCACCTTTCAGTTATGAGCTAAATCGCAATCATAAGCATCCCTCCCAACAATGCACTCATCTCTACTTGCGCTTGGATGATAGATGTCAGAATTGTTTCCTACTGTTATCCCTTTGTCTATATATGTCCGCAAGAGTCGAAATAGGGACATTGATTTCAAGAAAAAATCATTTTTGGGATATATATACAAAAACGCAAGAGCTTTCATTGTTGACAGGCATACGCATAATTGCGGGATTCTGCGTGACAGGCAGGCGGGTAGAGTATACAAAAAGAAGCCCAGCATCTTTGCTGGGCTTCTTAAAATATGTTTGATGGTTATACCGGTTTTGGTTTTTGATCTCTATTATATATTTGATATATATCCATTAGTGGCAATTTTGGAATTAAATTTGTTTAAATAAATATTATTAAAGTAAATATTTAAGTAACCAAGATTACCGCTTGTAGATGTATCGTAGGAGAAACTACTCGCAAAACCACCATTAAAAGTTACAGTAATGCTATCAATCTGAGACAAATGGTCTGCTTGGCTGTATGTGCCGGTTACTGTTGAATAACAGGCAGCCATAAGAGCACCGTTTCTATCATAAACTTTATGACTAAAAGTCTTGCTTGCTCTTTGATCAGAATCCATACGCGCAACGATATGAACATTATTTGACGCTTCTGTGATAATAACTATACCAAGCTCAGGATTAACTACTATATTATCCAATGATATGTCAATACCGTTACACACACCATCTGTGATCAAATCATCGTTTACAGAACTGATTTCAGCCGCAAATGCAAAAGGAGAAAATGCGGATAAGCAAAGAATTACAACTAAAAATGTACACAAAGTTTTTTTCATTTTAATTTAGTCCTTTCGACTAATGTGATTTATAATTCTTTTAACAAAATCATAGTCCCACAAACATATGCATCACATCCTCATTTGAGATACTGGAACAGTCTTTAGATATAACAAAACATAACTTATATGAATGTACTATTTGCACTGTTTCCGGTATGTCAAGCTAAGTGAATTTATTTGGGGATATTTAAAACAAAAGTCGCCTCCATAAACTGTTCTATTAGAATAGCTCAAATGTAAAATATTGTAAATCGCTATAAAAATAAAGATGGTTTACAATTACTGGAAACAAATATATAATCATCCTTGGACGCGCAGAAGTTTGCCGAGCTGTACCGCCCTATTTTTGAAGAAGGCAGAAAAATAAGGTTTGGACGAACAAGATATACCCTGTACATTTATCTTTACTACGTGAAGTGTCTTTTTGAAAGCGGCGAGCTTGAAAGTGCAATTATGGTACTGGAGGAGCTTATAACGCATATTTAGCATTTTCATGTGTAAAAGAATCATATCGGCCAATATGTAAAATTTCTTTGATACACACTACCGGGCGGATGCGCTTGTTTATTTCTCAGTTGAGCCTACGTATACCGTTCTAAAGCAGAAAAAAGGAGGAATCAGACTTATAAATCTGGTTCCTCCTTTTGCATAATGCAGTTGACAGGATACGGCTTATTTTTCAATCCCGAAACGTCTTTATATATTGGAGCGCTGCAGCAATTTCCGTTTTTCTGTAACCCCTTGTTTTGTTAGGCTGAAGAAAAAAGTTTTTGTTCGTAGATTTACATTTTGTTTATTAAACTCTCTTTATCTATCAGACTTGCAAGTCAAATAATTAAAAGGTGGAATAAAAATGTCATCTAACAATGTATGGATTAATAAGTCAGGTAAATCGTATCCGGTCAAAAAAACATGGAACGGCGTGACTACTCAGCTTGGCAGCATCGTCGCCAATGAAATATTTGGCTCGGTCGACCCATATACGTACGATTTATGCCCCGGCGACAGCGGTCCTGGGTGCGTATTCAGAAACTCCAACGGCCAAAGAGTGCAGGGCAGCGGAGATACTTGGCCTTTTGTTTCAATCGGCAATGTAATTCCGGCTGGGCTCTTTACAGCGCTGAGTGACTACCCGTATAGCACGGTCACGATTAACGGAAAGAGTTATAAGACGTTAAAAGCTCGCCGTCAAACTACAATAATTAAGCCGGGTGGCTCTAATTGGGGTAGCGTTGCCGCCAACTGTCTCATCGCTCTTGCGACGGACTCGAGTGGTCATACGTTTTCCGGAGAGACTAAGATGGATTATATCGCGGTCGCATATGTACAGAGCTCCACAGGAGCCTGGGTACAAGCAACAGGCGACGGTCTTAACTGGTGTTTTGCGCCGATAGGACTCGACTACGGCTCTGGTGCCGCCTCTATAAACTTCATCGGCACATTCTAAAGCGAAACGTATTAGCCCCCACGCGCTGAATACAAAGCGAATACAATCCTCTAAACCGCGCCTGAAATATTAGGCGCGGTTGTTTTTTACAATATGTATAAAGGTTTTTCTGTTGGCAAGGGAAAAGAGAGTAGCTAATTTCTCGCGGCTGTATTAAGCAAACAAAAAATACGCCTAATACTGTCGGCGTGTTTTCTGTACTTTTATTTTACCTCCTGCAATTCGCTCCCGTCTGTCTTTACCTTCTGTTCCGCCCGTCTTAATTTTGTATATCGCTGAGGTGTTTGTGAAATAAATCCAGTCTCCTACTACGTTTATTCTCACAGCCGTAATTCCGTCCGCTATGCGCTCGTTATTTGTGCCGTCTAAATCCATGCTGTATATCTGCGACCCCAAAATCTCATCTCCGCATATATAGTAAATTTTATCGTTTACTATGCTGGTAGAAGATATTTGGAAATCTGCCATCTTTGTGTTTTCCGTTCCGTCTGTCCGTATTCTGTAAGTTTTCCAAGTGTCGTCTTCGTTTTTGCTGTAATATATCCAGCCGCCAACAATGTTCAAACAATGCGGTTTGCCGACGCTAAATAACACGGTCTTTACGCTGTCTTCTACATTTGTTTTCGTCAAATCTCCCAACCATATATCATATCCTAAATCTGTCGGCAGAACGTAGTAAATATTATCTCCGTCTGGCACTGTAAATGCGTCATTAGAAATGTTTCCGCTCGTGTTGCCGTATTGCGTTTCGTTTGCCTATTTCTCTTCCTATGCGGGTTGTATTTCATTCGTTAGAATCGAAGGATCCGTTTCAACAACGCGCACTGACGCTTCACCCATGTTGCCGTTGTCGGTTTTTTCGTTACAAGCCGTTAGCGCGAATACTGCCGCCGCTGTAATAAATCTTTTCATATTACCCTCCAAAGTTTTTCACAATATAAAATTAACATACCTATTTCGTTATCCGCAGGCGCAAACGAATGGTAGTCTGCTCTTTCATTGAGTCAACTTTGCAATAATCTATTTAGATAAATGTACATCAGTTTCTTCAATGAAATAGAAAATCGTGCTTTTTGCTTTTTACATTAATGTCTGCTGAACAAAGGCAATTTCAAATCCGCCGCCCGGCATAGCCGCAGAAGTACTGCCGTTATAGATTTTCCTAAATTTTCATTGCTATTTCTTCGTCTATGTAGCTGTACTCTGCCTGAATAATACAGGTGCCCAGCGCGAGGTGCAGTGGTTTCACGACGTTGCCCCTATGGTGCCGCGTAACGAGTTTTCTATTATTCAGGAGACGTTATATTACACTGTTTTCTTACGCTGTTATCATATTCGCGGAACCACTATGAGATGTTCTATTGCTATCCATCAAATATGAACAGTTGCTATCCGTATAATTGTATTTTTTTAGGGTTGTCCAGAGGCGGAGGCAAGGCATAACACTATGATGAGAACAATAGATACTATGTGTGCAGTCTTTACTTTTTACTCCTTATAAATTGAATCAATCATTTTAAGCAAATCGTTTTTAGTTTTGGGACCGAAAATGCCTCCTTCAAGAGATCCGTTTGTCCACGCGGCGGCATAACTGTCCATATTTGTCATGATATAGTGGCTAATGCCGCCACTCTCATATACCTCAGGGATATACTTCGGGGCAATCCTATGAGATATTTCATAGACGTTGAGAGCAGATTGCAAATTTGTAAATTTCTTAGTATTCCAAGGGGGAGAAGCGGTTACCGAAGGCTCGTTTGAGCTGTATCCAAAACTAAAGGTTTCCTTTTCTCCACTTAGCAACTGCGCCCAATAGGTCGTATCCAAAGGCGCTTACTGTTACCGTACCAATCACCTTTTCCGTGCTTATGCTTCGAGTGCCGGATAGTTCTTATGCGGTTTTTCACTGGGTTCAGGGATAAAATTTACCCCCCTTCAATCAAAAGCTTTTTTGGGGACATATAAATTAATTTTTTTTCAAAATATTTTTTAATCTCTTTCTTGCGCACTGAACGCGTTTTTTGCATACCTCTACCGGGATTCCATACTCCTGAGCTGCATTAGGGATGGAACATTTCTCAAGCGCAATCATTTTCGTTAATTTGAATCTTCGTTGCAGGCAAGATCCGTATACAACAGATCAATACTGGGTTCATCTGAAACTGAAGGGATAATGTATTTACCGGAATCTAAAAAGGCGATTACAATACTGCAAAGATGCGCTCGGCAGCGAATCATATTATAAATGACGTACTTTAAGGTATTTAATAAGCAACCGCTGGGATTTGAACCGGGCGAAAGGTCATTGGGTTTTGTGCAGGCAATTCGGAAAGTATCTTGAACAGCCTCCTCTGCTAATTGGTGGTCGTCCAACATATTCTGCGCATAAATAGAAGGCTGTAAATACCGAATGCATGCCTTAACCGATTCACAAGTCATTGCCCATACCTGATATGCTGAATAGAAATGGTTTCCCTCAATGTAAGGGAGACCGCATACTTTGGCTGTTTTGTCGTTATAGGTATGTGTGCGATACATGAATCATGGCTTTACTTTGCGATATTTTTCGCAAACCGCATGAGAATGGTAGCCACCTGGGCGCGGGCAGCTGTACCCCTCGGCTCCAGCGTAGTGGCGGTTGTGCCGCTGATAAGTCCCTCCGCAACAGCCCACTTGATAGCGGAATTTGCCCATTCGCTGACGGACTTTGCATCCGTAAACTTTGTAAGCTCTGCGGTTTTAGCGGTGCTGCAGCCCTTCATCTGGGCATAGCGGTACAGAATTACCGCCATCTGCTCGCGGGTTATGGAGTCGTTTGTACCAAACAGTCCGTTGCCATAGCCCTCGACCAGCTTTTTCCCATTGGCCCAGAGGATGGCATCTGTGTACCACTCACCGTCTTTGACATCGCTGAAGGAGTTCGTGCCGCTAACCGCAGGTTTGCCCTCAAGGCGATACAGGATGGTGACCAACATAGCGCGGGTCATGTCGGCGTTGGGGCTGAACGTTGTGGCGGAGGTGCCGTTGAACAGTTTATTCTCGACGGTGTAGCGCACCGAATCATAGAACCAGTCTCCGGTCTTTACATCGGTG
>JAAYCZ010000327.1 GCA_012729495.1 Syntrophomonadaceae bacterium
CGGCTCAGGTAGCGGGACTAGACCTTACAAAAAAACAGAAACGGAAGTATTTGCTTGTGGCGTGATGAATTACTACGATTTTGAGAACCATTCTTTCATATTAACTTTACAATGCCCTCATTCTGATTGTTTATTGTCTTGTCAACTTTATTCTATCAGAATTACTTGGAGCTGTTGCTTTCAATTTCTACGGAGTTTGGGGCAGTTTCGCGGTAGCTTTCCACTCTGATGTATCATCTGTAGCGAATACTATGGTTTTTTCGTGAATAGGCAGTAAATATCCCCTTATTTTTTAAAGCTTTGCTTTCGTGTCAACAAGAACATCTACAAATGAAGAAAAAGATCGTCGATATCGAAAACCGACGATCTTATTTATACTTAACAGGTTTTTCATGTCTCTGCCGAATTCTTCGTTGTATACACGGACGCAAGCAGCTGCTTTGTATAGTCACTCTTTGGTGAGCTTAGCACCTCACTTGCAGCGCCTTGTTCCACAACATATCCATCCCGCATAACAACAATTCTGTCACACAGACTGCCGACAAGGGCAAGGTCATGGGACACGAAAACTATTGATAGCCCCAGCTCAGCACGAAGTTGCGCGAGAAGACGTACAATCTGCGCCTGGGCGGAAACGTCCAACGCGCTTGTAACCTCGTCACAAAGCAGTACCTTTGGCTGCGCCGCCAAGGCTCTAGCCACCGCCAGGCGCTGGCACTGACCGCCGCTTAGACGTACTGGATAGCGCTCTGCTAAATCAGGCGACAGGCCGACCATTCGGATAAGCTCCTCACGGCGCAATGTTAGCGCATCACCGCGTAGCTCCGTTAAATGCTTTAACGCTTCATCTATGGAAGCAGAGACTCTCATGCGAGGATCAAATGAAGCCAGCGCGTCCTGAAAGACCATTTGAATGCTCTGGCAAACATCAGGAGTACTTTTACCAATAACGCTCTCGCCACACAGCAGCACATCTCCGCTTTCAGGTCTTTCCTGGCAGGACATTTGACGCAGCAGAGTGGATTTGCCGCAGCCGCTCTCCCCTACTACCCCTAGAATTTCGCTGGGGCGCAACTGAATGCTTACTCCGTTAAGCGCAGTTTTCACTATGCCGCTGCGTTTATATTTCTTAAAAATACCTCTTACTTCAAGTATGGGAACTTGCTCTATCATGCTTGTCCCTCCCCGCAGGCCGCGTAGTGGTCGCCCACTGATACGGTGAGTGAACAATCCTTCTCAAGGCACTTTTCACTTGCATATGGACAGCGCTCAATAAAGGAGCAGCCCACCGCCTCCGCACCATACAGCGGAGGCTGGCCATCAATGCCCTCCGGCAGAGTGCAGCCCAATGTTGGAATGGCAGCAATGAGGCTTCGGGTGTAGGGGTGAATAGGGTGAGAAAGTACCTCAAGTGCAGCGCCGTATTCTACTAGTCTTCCGGCATACATAACGCCAATTTTATCAGCCATAACCGCGGCTATGCCAAGGTTGTGTGTAACCATCAGCATAGTAATGCCGGTAAGCGCTCTCAATCTCATGAGCTCCTCCACCACGGTTTTCTGCGTTGTAGTATCCAACGCACTTGTCGGCTCGTCGAGCAGCAGAAGGCTGGGCTTGAGCAGCATTGCCGCCGCAATCGCTATACGCTGGTTCATGCCGCCGCTCATCTCGTACGGGCAGCTTTTAAGAATACGCTCGCTGTCCGGCAGGTTAAGGCGCTGAAAGCAGTCCAGAATTTCATTATAAGATTTCTCGCCCTTAAATCGGCCATGGCTTTTCAGCATTTCAGCAAACTGTTTTTTATAGCTCCTGATGGGGTTGAAGGCTGCGCCCGGGTCCTGAAATATCATTCCGACCTTTTCACCCAAAAGCGCCGAGCGTTCGCGTCTAGCCATGTGCAGCACGTTTGCACCATCAAATTCTATTTTACCGCTCTCAACCATCACTCCAGAGTCTGGTAAGCCGAGTACTGCGCGAAGCAACGATGTTTTGCCGCAGCCGCTCTCGCCAACTACCGCGAGCAACTCGCCCTTTTTAAGCGAAAAAGAGACATCTGCAGCCACAAGACCGTCACCGTATGAGATGTCTAAATTCTCAACTTTTAAAAGAGTATCGCTCATAGCTTGCTCACATCCATCATATCGCGAACTGAGTCGCCCAGATAGTTAAACACCATAACGGTGAACACCATGGCTCCACTGGGCGCCAGCACCGTCCACGGCGCAAGGCGTACATAGGTGCGCGCCTCATTTATCATCGAACCCCACTCCGCAGAAGGCGGGGTAACTCCGATGCCAAGGAAGGACAGGCCTGCAACACCAATCATCATTGTACCTATCTGCGTTGCTGCGTTAACAAGCAATGGTCCAACAATGTTCGGCAGAATGTGGCGAAACATAATTGAGACGCTTCCGCAGCCGGAAAAGCGCGCCGCCGCGATAAATGGCTCCTCCTTCATCTCCATAACCAAACTCCGCGAAAGGCGGGCATACAGTGTCCAACTCGTAATACCTAGCGCCAGCATGGCATTGAAGAGCCCGCCTCCCAAAATGCCTGCCACTGCTATCGCCAACACCATCTGCGGAAAGGCCAGCAGCACATCGGCAATGCGCATAACGATTTCATCAAGCACACCGCCATAGTAGCCGCATAGCGTACCGAGTGTTGTTCCAACAATGAAGGAGACAGCCACCAAAGCAAGTGAGGAAAGCACAGACATTCTCGCTCCCATAAGCACACGGGAGAGTACGCAGCGTCCGTAGCGGTCAGTGCCGAAGGGAAACTGGGAGTTGGGAGCGACCTTCATAAACTCTGAATTGGTTTTGTATGGGTCATTGGGCGCAAGACTGGGTGCAACTATGCTCAAAGCCACTAAAAGCCCTGCAAGTATGAAAAATATCAGCACACGGCATTTTATCGCTTCGTGAGAAACACATTTAATCCTGTTCATGCTCGCCTCACATTCTTCCGACACGCGGGTCGAGACGATGATAGCTGAGGTCTGTCAGCAGATTTACAATCACATAGATTACGCCCGTTATAAGCACAAAGCCCTGAATTACCGGATAGTCCCGCGCCGTGATAGCGTCCATCGCAAGCTTTCCAAGACCCGGCCATGAAAAAATGCTTTCAACTACTACGCTGCCGCCGAAGAGGCCACCCACAGAGAGACCAATTATTGTTACTATCGGACTCGAAGCGTTTCGCAAAACGTTACTAAACAGCACGAAGCGTTCTTT
The DNA here is from genome assembly GCA_012729495.1 of Syntrophomonadaceae bacterium. Lineage (GTDB taxonomy): Bacteria > Bacillota > Syntrophomonadia > Syntrophomonadales > Syntrophomonadaceae > Syntrophomonas_B. The sequence goes on from JAAYCZ010000327.1 coordinate 3,240, forward strand.
GACGCCGCGCGCTCTGGCACCGGCAACATAGGGCTTGCCCAGTTCCTCAAGCACCTGCGCCCTCACCTGCCGAACAAAGCGGCTCGTCATGGGGATGGAGATTGCAAGTGCCGGCAATAGCAGTCCTGTAAATGACTGCTTTGCTATAACAGGAAAGAGCTTTACTCTAATGCACAGAAAATACATCAGCAAAACAGAAATGAGAAAATTCGGCATAGAATTGCCGACAAAGCTAAGAAAGCGGATAATATAATCACCGGCTCTGTTTTGCCTCACAGCGATATACACGCCCAAAGGAATGGAAATAAGCACAGAAAACGCCAAGCTTGAGAGTGCAAGCAATGTAGTATTTTTCAGTCCGGAAATGAGCTTTTGCGCCACAGGCAGACCATCACGGTAAGATATACCCAAATCACCGCGGAAAAGTCCCAGAAACCAGTCGCCGTACTGTACAAGAAATGGGCGATTGAGACCCATTTCCTCTCGCACGTTTTCCAAAACCTCCGCGTTTACCTCGATACCTTGTGAGAGTAGCTTTTTCGTTGCCGGATCACCGGGGGATATATACATAAGGCCGTAAACAACAAGTGTTAGACCAATTAAAATCGGAATTAATTGAAGCAATCGCTTCGCAGTATATTTACCAATACTCATCTGTTTCACAACCCAAAATAGTCTTTGCCGTCTTAAGGCAAGCTCTGCGGGGTCTTGACAAACTAGGGGCAGGTTTGCCCCACCCCTAGTTTAGTTTATTAGTTCTTGGGAACCTCTGAATAAAAGGCGTTTGACGATCACAACCGACCGACGGAGGATGAAAAAGGTATTTCCGGCAAGGAAAGCGCTCTGAATCGAGGCTTTCATCCGCCTGTTTTCATCCGCTTTCGCGGAATTGGGCACAGTTATCCTCCGTC
>JAAYCZ010000328.1 GCA_012729495.1 Syntrophomonadaceae bacterium
AAAAGCAAAATGGTAGAGAAACCGTTTATGATTTAGTCCGTGAACATTATCCCACGGATGAAGATCCGATAGCTGAATATAGATTAGAATATAAGGATGTTGTAAATATTTTCTTAGGCTTCATAAATTCAATTAAAGAGTTCGAGGGGATCCTGTTGATGGCTGAACCGTCAGGAATATAAAAGGGTAAAAACAGGATGAGATCGATCAGGCCAGCACGAGGCTATGCTTCCCCATAATCAACTGGCGGCTGCAATGTTGGAATACATGTCAAGGTTAAAGGAATTACAGGCTGCCCTGGAGCCGGAAGAGCATGCATCCGATATCAGTGATTCGAGCGATTCAATTCCTTGCGCTGATTATACCAGTCTGCACTGATGTATTTAGGCGCGTATATTTATCTGGGTTGACCTGGAGGAGGAACATACCGGCTTGCCTGTTACATACAAGGAGGGCGAAATAAGTGTTAGCAGATAAAGAATTTGAGAATCTATTCGCTGCTGCAGGTGATAAATTCTTCGTTAATAATTATAAATATATCTTTGCTGCTAATGACGTAAGGATCAATCAGCTTGTATTAAGTGAAAAACTAAGTGGTTCATTTGACAAATCTTTCGAAAATAGAATTAGAAGGAAGATTTCAGCCGCGCAAAAACTTATTGATTATGATTATGGGATTCGCGCTTTAAAAAGAATTGCAAAATCGACTAGGATGGGTTTTCATGCAGCTTTCGAGGCAAAAATGATTTTGCAGGAACGATTCAATATAACTGATTATTATGAGACTTTTGATCTTGATTCTGTTATCACTCAAGTATCAGCCATATTTATTTTAAGACCAGTAGGCTGGGGATTAAGAGGCGACCCATATTTATGGACGGAGATGGGAGAATATTTCAGTCAGTATTCATTACCATATGCAGAAAAAGAATTTATTAGAGAATTCCGTAATGTATACAAAAATATAACCGGGCAGTCCTTAAACAAAAAAGCACATGTTTTCATAGGCAGATATAATCATGGTGGTATGTCAAGTGGGCATGTCTCACCGCAATTCTGGAAAGAAGTTGGTCTTCCTTTATTGATGAAAAGGCTTGAGATTTTTAACCAGGAAAACAAAAACAAAATGCCTAGGATTTATTAGTATTTCAAAGGAGTAGAATCCATGTTTGTGCTGGATTAACAATCCAACAAAATAATCAAGGTGGAGAGCAAAACCTTTCATGATCTTGGTTACAAGGAACGTGAGCATATGCAGGAATGGATTGCCAGCTATCTCGAATGTCTAGGCGAGAAACTGTTGATTATTCAAAAAGAGTTTGATGGATTTAATGATACCAACGAACGCTTGGATTTATTGGCCTTGGATGAGTCGAGGATACTGGCCGTAATCGAGAATGAGCTTGGTGATACTGGCAAGGACGTCGCCTGGCAGGCGTTAAAATACGTATCCTATTGTTCAACTCTGACCAAGCAGCAAATCAAAGAGAAATTCCAGGCGTATTTGGACAAGTATTCCCTGAATGAAAATGCCGAAGAAAAGATAGTTAAATTCTTTAAAGACAAACCATTTTCTGAGATATCTCTAAATGAAAATGATCAGCGCATGATCCTGGTTGCGGCGAAATTTCGCAAGGAAGTAACCTTGACGGTAATGTGGAAGCTGAATCACGGCATTCAAGTTCAATGTATTAAAGTGACTCCATATGAATACAACGAAGAAATCTTGCTGGATATGGAGCAAATCATACCGGTAAAGGTCAAGTTTGGAGAATCTGGCCCATGGCGGGGATCAACCGGCGTAGCAAGGGATAAACAGGAGGAAAACATGAAGAAGAGTCGTTCGCTTTTTATCTTTACAGTTCTTATCGTATTAGCCGCAACATTGCTTGTTTCCTGCAGCAATCCTGCAGAATTAGGGAGCAAAACTGGCAAGAATGGACTTGCAGCAGGCAAAGATGCTCAATCGATGCTTGCTCAGCCTGCATATCATCTTGCTCCGTTTCGTACTGAACCCGGCATACTCTTCTATGAGACGCCGGAACGGGTGGGCTTTCGAATGCTGGATGGCATTTTTTTATATAACTATAAAGAAGACCGGATGGAAGTCAATTTTGCTCTGAGTGAGGGTTGTTTTCCTTCGCAATACGTTATTTCTCCTGCGATGGGCGTGGATGAACAGAGTATTATCATCAATGGTTTTAATCCCTCAGACGGAACGCAATGTGATCATTACTATCGGTATGACATCAAGTCCGCGAAAATAAATCGAGTAGAGGCAAAGGCAGCCGATAAATTTATTTTGCCCTATCCGTCCGAGGCGCGGCAAATCCAGGCTTTACGTGCTGATACATGGGCTGTGGAGGATCTGCGCTACTATCCCGAGGGAAGCGCCAAGGCCTATGTTCCATTCAAGATCGAGGAATTGCCGACAACAACGTACGAATGGAGCAAACACAATCAAGCCATACCCCTCGCTCCGCGGCTGACGCTTACCCGTGACGGACGTTTTACCTTCCTCTACTCCGAATTAAGCAGTTACTTAAACTATGGTCAGTATAGAATAAATGGATCTGAATATACCTTGAATACCAAAGATGGCCGCTATACATACGTCTTTCATAAAGTAGGCGATAACTTAAGCTTCGATGCCAAGCAGTCAGCTGTATGTACACTCGATGACTCAACTGACCTTCCTGACGGCGCAATATTTTCTATCAAAAAACAGGTGCCAGGCACCTAACTTTCTATAAGTTATTATTATTCTATGAATTTCATCAAAGGTAATTCGTTTTTTGCAAAACATTTTTCGAAAATTGCTGTTTTTATCATTTAACACTTCTAAACAT
>JAAYCZ010000329.1 GCA_012729495.1 Syntrophomonadaceae bacterium
CGGCTTTTGTAATAGCCTATTTTTCCGCCCCGCTGGTAATCCGTCTGGCCTACCGGCTGGGTGCCATAGATCAGCCCGATAAGCGCAAGGTACATCAGACTGCCATGCCCCGCATGGGAGGTCTGGCTATTTTTTTGGCTTTTATGCTGTGTGTGCTGTTGGGAGTGAAAGTTTCCGGGCCATATATGGGTATAGTTATTGGAGCTGCCATTATTTTTATAGTTGGAATACTCGACGATATCTATCAGCTGTCAGCCTGGGTCAAGCTGGCCGGACAGATTATCGCTACCGCCGTGGCGGTATATTTTGGCGTAGTGGTTCACTTTGTCAGCAATCCCTTTGACGGGATGCTGCAGCTTGGTTATTTAAGTATTCCGCTGACGTTTCTATGGATCGTCGGCATTACTAATGCCATCAACCTGATCGACGGCTTGGATGGCTTGGCGGCAGGGGTAGCCGGTATCGCCGGTCTTACCATGGGAATCGTGGCCCTTATGCAGGGACAGATGGTTACCGCATTGATTGCTTTTACGCTGGTGGCTGCAATTATGGGATTTTTGCCCTATAATTTTTATCCTGCCCGTACCTTTATGGGGGACTGCGGCTCGAATTTTCTGGGCTTTGTGCTGGCCTGTCTGGCCGTTACCGGCGTTGCCAAAAGTACAGCTTTGATTTCTCTGGTAATACCGATTGTAATTCTGGGGATACCGATATTTGATACGTTTTTTGCGATTTTCCGGCGTATTTACAAAAAAACTCCGATATTTATGCCAGATAAAGATCATTTGCACCATCGTCTGCTCAAGCTGGGCTATTCTCATCAGACCACGGTGCTGATCATTTATGCAATAAGCGGCTTTTTCGCCTTGACCGCCATTGTCCTGAGCTGGTTTGACAATCCCAAAGCAACGGTTGTGCTGGCATTCCTGCTGTTGCTTATGGTAATCGGAGCAAATCGCATCGGCATGCTGACCGGGCAGGCCAAAATATCAATACCCGGCAGCAGCCAGAGCAGCGAAATTAATTCCTGACCAGTTGGAAAGTTAGAGGTTATCAGCTATGTCGAAGATAAAATTAATATTTAAATTAATATTGGTATTCAGTATGGTTTTCATGATTACTTTCGGGCTGGGTGCATCGATTCGCAGCCTGCTGCCGGCCAATGATGATAATGAAAGCCAGGCGGATGCTGCCATACGAGAAGGGGAAAGAACCAATATCCTGCTGCTGGGTACAGATGCCCGGCCGGGAGAAACCCAGACCCGTACCGATACCATCATTCTGGCTTCGATCGACCCGAAGCTGAACAAGGTGGCCCTGGTCTCCATACCGCGTGATACCCGCGTCAATATAAAGGGTAGTTATGTCGACAAGATCAACGGTGCCAATGCGGTAGGCGGCCCGGAACTGGTAGTTGAAAAAGTGGAAGAACTGGTGGGCGAAAATATCGATTACTATGTGGAGATGGATTTCGAGGGATTCAAAAAAATCATCGATACCATCGGCGGGGTCAACATCAATGTTGACCAGCGCATGTACAAACCCTCTGAAGATATTAACCTGAAACCCGGGCAGCAGCTTTTAAATGGCAGACAGGCCCTGGCTTTTGTCCGCTTCCGCGATTATGCCCTGGGGGATATTGAACGTACCGAGCACCAGCAGGTTTTTCTGAAAGCGCTGGGCAATGAAATGCTCAAGGCCAAAAACCTCATCAAGCTGCGGGCTCTGGTCAAGGTGGTAAATCAAAATATCGATACCAACCTGCGGATGGCGGACATGCTGAAAATGGCCAGCTGGGCGCCGGGATTCAACAGCGATTCCATTATTGCCCAGACCCTGCCAGGGTATTTTCTGGACAAGCGTGATGCCTACGGAAAATCTAACCCAGAGCTATTGGGTGGCTGACCAGAAAAAAACCGAGGGGCTGCTGGAGAAAATGCTGGCGGGCCAGACAGTGGCGGTCGTTTCCGATTCCCCGGTTACTTACAGTCCCAGCAATCAAAGCAGTATTAAAGATAAAGACAAGGATGAGGACGAAGAAGGCAGCACCGGAGAATCAGAAAAGACGATCGAGGAGATCAACTGGGAACGCAGCCGGCTGCCCAGCGCCGGCCACGGTGTCAAACACAAAGTATAATCTATAGTTGACAGAACGGATAAATAAGGGATTCCAGCTTAATCAAAGCCGGGCCCCTTTTTTAGTTGAGGCTCATTGTCATCTTGAAAACGAAGTGAAGCGACGATGCCATCTGGCATCTAGTTCCGTAAGCAATCAGAAGGCAAACGCAGCGCCGCCTGAGCGTCGGTGGATCTAACTAACGATATTTACTTATTAATCAAACTATTAAATTAGAGTTTTGCATAATTCAAAAAATCATGCAATATTGTCACTCTGAGCGATAGCGAAGAGTCTCGTAAGTGCCGTAGATTCCCCCTACGGGGACTACATATGTGACCTAAAGGTCACACAATTAGGGTAGCTTCGCTAACGCTCAGGATGACATTTTAAAACTGCATGATTATTAAAAAAAAAGTTAATTATGCAAAATCCTCAAATAACAAAAAAGTTTCTAGGGTATGAAAGAAAATCGACCGCATGCGGGTATATACATATAGCGACAGTTTACCTCTATTTTCCTGTCTGCAAACAGCAGGATTTACCCGTCTGCAAGTCGAAAGTTTAAGAAATTTCACAGTGAGGTGCAAAAAATGTTTCAACCCAACCAGTCTTCATTTCATTACATATATAAATTCTCCCTCTGCGTTCTGGCGCTGGC
>JAAYCZ010000330.1 GCA_012729495.1 Syntrophomonadaceae bacterium
ATAGGGACAAAAGCTCACACTTCTGCGGTACCACCCAAATTGACGATAAATCGCCCACTCATTTTACGCACCATCATGCGCACCCCACTGATAACGGACAGGGTTCCCGTCAGCGCCTACTTTCTTTTGATTTCGGGCTGCCCTCGCAAGTCCATTCAGAATCATCTCTGCAGCCGCATTCTCACCAGCCAGCGACTCTCTGAGTACATACAATCATTCCTACTTACTCTTGCTCATCAGTTTATCAATTATTATGGCAATGATTTTAACATCCAAAATAATCCCCGTCAACTACAAAAAAGGAACAAAAATAGATGTTTTTTGTAAGTTAAAATTCCTTTTGTCCTATTTCATTATGCATTAAACAGGTAAATAGAACATTTATACAGAGAATGATACGCCTTACGCCGGGACATTCTTCGCTCATACTCTTTTTATGGAAAAGATTTAATCCCCATGGCCTTACCTACCGCGACTTCATTCTTCTGGGTAAATAAAAATTTTGTACAAATATGCTTAAGGCGTAATTATCAGTGTTTATCTGTTAGTTGCGCCTATTTTTTCAATTAGCTATACTTTGTGCTTGTCAAGAGGACGGGGTTGTTGTTACTATGAAAAGTGAAAAATAATTCTGCTATCATAAAACTGCGCCAGATAGTCCACGACGTCCTCAAGGTCCCTGGCCGCAACCGGCAAAAAAACGATCTTACGCATTTTTACGGGCCACTTTATCCGTCAGTTTTTGGCGCAAATCCTGCGTAACATCGGCAAGATCATAACGGGTGGGGTCGTTTTCGGCCTGCGACTCTGCTTCATGCAATGCTGCCTCAATGCGTTTGCCCGATTGTAGGCTTTCAAGGCCTGCAGCTAGCCTTATTTTTGTCCCGCATCGTTAATAACAGGAGAAATGTCAAAGTTCTTTCCGAAAATATGAATTCTCAAAACATCTTTCACATTGGCAGGTACCTCAAGGTGTACGGTTATGTGGTAGGTTGAATCCGGCTGATCGGTACCGCCGTTTTGTAAACTTACCTCTCCGTGCTTCACCGGCGTTCTGTCGGTTGTATAGAGGGCGAAATCGGATGCTTTAACGGAAACCTCTTTGAACCGCTCCTCCGATAAATCCGGATCTCCCTCATAGGAGATCACGGCGGTGCAACTGAACGGTGTTAAATAAATGCCTTCAAGATCATAATTGTATTCACCGATGTCCACCTTCCGATTTAGCAATATGGTTCGGCTGTGATCGGTGTCTTGGCTCAGGTCGAGGTTGATCTTCCACGGTCCTTTATAGAGCGTGGTAACGCCAACGCCGTTTCCAGTGGCTGCGAGTCTGTCATAATATCCGAACGATTGCAGCGCAACGGTATAGGGACTATCCTTGAATCCGTCCAGAGAGGTGATGGTCAGCACCAGATAAAATTGATTCGGGGCCAGGGAAGTGTCTTCATCGCTGTAAATATATCGGACAGTTGCGGACTCCATGTTATTGAAAATCGTACCGTCTTCAGAACCGAACCGGTAATTGTTCAGAGGGATCTCATCCCAGCCGGTATAGCGTAAGACGCTGTCCAACTGCTTGGCGGTGACACAGAGTGCCACCATAGCATCGCTGCCGCTGGATACGACGTCCGTGACATCAATACGGAGTTGGTCGGTATCAACTACCGTGCCGATGGTTTTGCCCGCTATTGCGGAGAGCTGAGAGACATCTATATAAGAGTAATCCGCGGAATTCGTCTCAGCTTTTTGCATAAAAAGTTTGGCGAAAAACTCCCCGCCGGTAAGTGCGTAGGCCAGCGCCGTGCCGCTCATTAGGAGGACAATCATGAGAACCGCCGCCATAACAGGAAATTTCCTGTAGGTTGGTTCCCTCAGCGATTTTCCTTGGCTTACTTTTCCATTCAGCCTTTCTTTCCATACCGGCGGGGTCTTTATATTTTGCAGTTCGAATAGGCTATTCAAGCTCCAGCACTCCTTTCAGCATCTCGCGGCCTCGTTTGAGCTGTGATTTAACCGTGTTTTCATTGCGGGCAAGGAGAGAGGCCAGTTCCGGCACGCTGTTCATAGTAGTGAAGATAGATAACCTGAGAATACGCTGGAGGAAGCCTGCGCAGGGCATCGACCACTTGGCTTGCGTACGCATCGTAGGTGGGAATAGCAAGTTCGTCAATGTTCTCATGCCGGCGAAGAAACTGTCTCTTATTGAGGTTGCGGCATTTGTTCAGCGTAACGGTGATGAGCCACTTCCGGATTTCCGGAATCGTTTTTTCCAAAACGGACGGAGATTTATACAACGCAATAAACGTATCCTGCCAGCAATCCTCCGCTTGATTGATATCATTCAGGTTAAGGCAGCAAAGCCGCGTAACCATATCTGCATATTGGCTGACGACAGCCTCGAAAGAAATATCCGCCCGCGATAAATCTGTTGCTTTCACCGGAACACTCCTTTCACATAATAGAACAACTCAGAACGCCAAAAGGTTGCATCGCTATAAATATTTTCATAACAGGTGTCAGCCTATGGCATCCTTTGATATTTCCAGTTATACCAATATACATAACTGCCGCATATCCTGCGCATGATTTGCTCAAGCGGCTCTTGATCCACCTTTATTAACAAATGAACATTATTACCCATCAGGCAATATGAAAATATTTTATATCCACATTGGTCTATATATCTTTCCAAGGTTTCTATGAATTTTTCGTAATCTTCTTCATCTTCAAATATACTTTGCCGATTTATCCCTCTCATCATTATATGGTATATTCCGCTTTCACTTTTCTCCCTGGCTTTTCTTGGCATACAAAAACACTCCAATCCAAACTACCTGAGATTGGAGGTGTTGTCAAAAAACCCATCCCCCTCGACACTTACATAGCTAAGTAGTCAAGATAAGTGATAACTCTTTGAAAAACATTTGCATTTTGCTTTAAACTAATGCCGGTATTTCCATTGCTGCCAATAAGCCCTTCTTCGGAGAGCATGTTATTTTCTATTTCCTGTTTAGCATCTAGTTCCATCTGCATTTCCTGAACCACTTCTGGATTCAATTTTAAAGTCTTGGGATTCTTATAATTCCTAATCGCAACTTCTTTTCCCGCTTTGTTTGCAACAATATACGTCGGGCCAGGTTGTCCAAGCATTATTGCTGAACATTCTTTAGCATCAATATTGTTTTCGGCTGCAACTTGATTAATCATTGGGCTCAAGGAGCCGCCAAAATCCCATACCCAATCTCCATTCACAAGAGTAACCCTAAAATCAGTGACCGGGGTTCCGTTTACTTCAACCGGGAATGCATACCATGCTACCTGCTTAAGTTGTTCTATCATGCTCTTACCTGGCTGAACAGCGTATAAGTTATAAATAATAATCGGTTCACCCAAA
>JAAYCZ010000331.1 GCA_012729495.1 Syntrophomonadaceae bacterium
AACGACAAGAACTGCCGCTATCCCCTGCGGATCGCGGGGTGCCTGAACCCCAACTTTCCATGCGGTTCCGTCAGCCTTTTTCCCCAGAGCATAAACATTGCCCCCCGCATTGATCAAAGCGTTTTTAATACCTAATTCATTTAAAACTTCCACTGCTTTGTCGGTGGCATAACCTTTGGCAACTCCACCCAGGTCAAGGACCATTCCCTTTTCCGGCAGGTAAATGGTCGATTTCTCGTCATCCAATATGATTGCGCGTAAATCCATTAAATCAAGAGCTGCCGCCAGTTCCTCCTCCGCCGGTATCCGCGAATTCTCCGTCCCGAATCCCCAGAGGTCCATAACACTGCCCACCAAAATATTAAAAACTCCATCGGTTTTGTCCGACCACTCCAATGAAGTTTCCACAAGGGCAAATACATCTTTACTTACCTGAACTGGCCCTATGCCAGCTTGTTCATTTACTGCCGTCACTTCTGAATCACTTTGAAAGCGATTGGTTAAATGATCAATACTTAAAAAAGCCTTTTCAACGGCTCTAAATCCCGCTTCAGCTAATTTTATGTCATCAGTAACAATTTGTACGGTAATGTAGGTATCCATAGCAAAAAAATCCTGATTGTATGTATCTATCGTCGTTTTCTGGCAACCCCCTATTAAAAACAAAACGATGAGCAAAAAAGGAATTATTATTTTTTTCATTAGTGCTGCCCCATTTCGAAATATCTTCAAATAACACTGCTGCCAGTCTGATTTATAAATAATTGCCGTCAAATAAAAAAGGCGGCTTATGCCGCCCGTTTCTATATCTTTTCTGCCCGCATCCAGTACTGCCGGGCATATTCCTTTCCAAACACGGGAGGCATGGTCGTTTCCGGCCATACCCATTGGTTCATCGTCATAACCTCGCGGCCTTAGAAAGATGAACTCGGAATAATGGTAATCATTTATTAAATTTTAAAACCTACTTCTATAAAAAATCTATTTTTCCTCTTATTCGACTCTGTTTCTAAAATGTTTAAATCTTGGCAAAATTCTTAACTATTTTTTTGTTTTACCCAGAAGTTCATTGATCTCGGTCAGATACATCCGATAATTGATGATAAAATGGATTATCACTGCTATTGCCATGATTAATCCGCTCAGGACATGGACATTATTTAAAAAATTGCGAGTGAAAATCAGCCACATCCCATATTGTAAAAAATACAGGATGCCGCCGGTAACCAGGGACAGCAGCGCTGTTATTATCAAAATGGTAGAAATCAAGCCCCGCAGTTTTTTCCGATTCATAATTTACTCCAATACGATTTCGATCATATAATTGGTAAAGCGCTGACCGAACACATCATCTATTACCACCACTCTCATCGCCCCCGGTTCCCCACTCTTTTGCAAAAGAGGCTTCCCATTATCTTCATACATTAAGTAAACCGCATTTTCCGCCAGTACTTCATCAATGGCAATGTCTGACATATAATCATCGACCCCCACCGGCTGCACCCATTCATGGTTTTCAAGCAACTTAGCATCAACAGCTGCTATAACATTGGACAGCAAGGTCCCACGGAAACTATGACTGGTGGTTCCGGAAGTAGAATGAATACTCATGGTTCTTTTCACACTGGGCATCTGCCTGATCTGGTCCAGGGTCACCTCACCCAAAACCACCCCATAGGACCGAATGGCAATGGTTCCAGTTTCCTCCGGGCCTTCCTCTTCAGCCCGTTCAAATTTGACCA
>JAAYCZ010000332.1 GCA_012729495.1 Syntrophomonadaceae bacterium
ATCCGCCGCTATACGATTACTAATTATCTTTAATAATGTGGTCTTGCCACATCCGTTAGGGCCAACCAAAGCAATTTTTTCACCTTTGCTGATGTTCAGATCCAAATCCTTGAACAAATGATTTTGATCGAATGATTTGGCAATTCCCTGCAATCGCAATACATCATGACCACTCTCCTGTTTTAAATTAAGCGAGCGCAGGGCAAGACCTTTTTCCTGCCGGGGTCTGTTAATACGCTCCAATCGCTGCAGTTGCGACTGCCTGCCCCGGGCTTGTTTGGATTTGATGCCCGCCTTGAAACGGCGGATATAGGCTTCAGTTGTGCGGATGTATTCCTGTTGTTTGTCATAGGCCCGCTGCCAGGCCAAGTCATTGGCCGCTCGCTTAACCAGATACTGACTGTAATTGCCTTCGTATGATGATATGTTTCCCCACCTTAAATCCAGAATGCGGGTAGCAATCTTGTCCAAAAACCTGCGGTCATGGGAAACAACCAGAACGGTACCCGGGTAATTCTTCACAAACTCCTCCAGCCATTCAACCGATGAAATATCCAGATGATTGGTCGGTTCATCCAGGCATAGTAAATCGGGTGACTTGGCCAATAAGCACGCTAAGTTCAGGCGGGTCTTCTGTCCCCCGCTGAGGCTTTGTGCCTGGCGATCATATTCTTCCGGGGTAAATCCCAGACCGCTTAAAATCCTGCGGGCCGTATTTTCACAGGCGTAGCCGTCGGCCAGTTCATATTCTTCGCTGCAGCGGGCATAACGAGCCATATTTTTTTCCAGCTCCGAACCTCCCCGGGTGATTGCTGCTTCCAATTCATTTAAACGGTATCTAAGATTTAAAATTCCCGAATAGCTTGCCATGATGGCATTCCAGATGGTTATACCCTCTTCATAATCAGCCAGCTGTTCCAGGTAGCCGATAGTTAAGCCGGTTGAAAAACTCACCTCACCGCTATCTGCAGCCATTAAACCGTTCAGACATTTCAGCAGGGTAGTTTTGCCGGCACCATTGACCCCAACCAAACCTACCCTTTCCCGGACCTTAATGCTTAGACTGACGTCATGCAGAACCTGTTGATCCGCAAAAGATTTATTAATTTTCTGTGCCTGTAATACTATCATTTCTCCACCATTTGAAATCTTTATGTAAATGCATACAGTATTTAATTATATCACGCCATAGTGTTCTGCCCATAAAATTACCGACAAAAATGTTTTTTCCGATATGCATTAACGGTATGGTCGCTGACCCAGATTTTTCTCATCTGTTATTGGATTTAACTTGTCATTTAAATAAACCGTGATTAAATATACCAATTATTTTCTAAATATTACAAAATTTCAATGAGTAATATTTTGTTATATGCTAATAAAGTTTATTACGTTATAATATTAAATATAAAATTTTTAAATATTTTAATTTAGGAGGGGTGACCTTGTCAGCAAAGTTTTTCTACAACGAGGAGGCGCTGGATAATCTAAGAATCTCCGATCCCAGTGTTTTAGACCGACTCATAGATCACGAATCCTTCAGAGAAAACAACCTCAAAAAAAGCCGTCTGAAAGTGGATAAAAGGATGAGTCTGCATGACGCGATCGCAAAATACGTCGAAGATTGCGATGTTGTAGCTGATTCCGGATTCTCATATGTCCGCACACCATTGCAGGCCCATTTCGAAATATGGCGCCAGCAGAAAAAAAACCTGCAATACATCGGTTCTCCCAATACGATACATTCCTTTGCTGTTTTTACCGGTTGCTGCAATTATACCCACAATTCATACTGCGGAGCAGAAATGCGGGGTACCGATCGTCAGTTTTCGAAAGCTGTCCAGAACGGCAAAACCAAGATTCTTTCCGAATGGAGCCATGGATCCATGGGGTTGGGCTTTAAAGCGGCCCAATATGGCGAGCCTTATGTGGCTGCCCATCAGCTGCTGGGATCCGATATCATAAAATATAATCCTTATGTCAAGGAAGTAAAAGATCCCTGGAACGGCCAGCCAGTGGCGTTGATTCCGGCCTTGCATCCGGATGTTTGCATCATTCACTGCCAGCAGGCCGACATGTACGGCAACGGAAAAATATTTGGACCGGCTGTCAATGACATTGCCGTAGCTTTCGCCTCCCGAAAAGTAATCATCACCTGTGAAGAAGTGGTTCCCGAGTTAAGTATACGCTTTGACAACAGCAACACGGTCATCCCTTTCATGATCGTCGATGCGGTGGTTGAACTTCCTTACGGATGTTTGCCCGGCTCCTGCCCCGGCCATTATTACTGGGCCAGAGAATGGTGGGAATGGCTGATGCGGATTGCCACCAAAAACGATGTTGCCATGCAGGATTTCGTGGATAATTGGATTTTTGGCTGCAAAGACCAGTATGCGCTGATCGACCGTCTCAGCAGAGACATGGGCGGTTTTGGCTACGTTGACAATCTGCGCAGGATGGAAAAAGCGGAAGAATATCTGATCGAAGACAGCGGGGTTGATTTTACCTATGAACCGGTAATCCCCAAATGGGATTAAGATAAAATAAAGGAGGCGAATACTTTGAATACACCAGCACCGGCTAATCCTTTTGAACAACTGGCATATAACATTGCTTTGCAGATACAAGACGGTATGATCGTTTATGTGGGAACGGGGCTTCCCATGGTCGGGGCCATGTTAGCCAAGAAAACCCATGCCCCCCATATAACACTGGTTTATGAAAGCGGCGGGCAGGATCCCTGGGAAGGCCCGATGCCCTGGTCGGTAGGCGGCGCGGCAACTTTCCGCCGGGCCCCGATGAGCATGGAAATGGCCCACTCCTTTGCCATGGCCGCCAACGGTTTTGTTGATATTGCTTTCCAGGGTGCGGCCCAGATCGATATGTATGGGAATCTGAATACGCATTTTATCGGCGGTGATTTTCACAATTTCAAATCCCGTCTGACCGGTAGCGGTGGCGGAAATGATCTGAGTTCCCTGTCTGAGACCTTTGTATTGGTTGGTCTGCAGGATCCCAGTAAATTCCCGGTCAAATTGGACTTTCTTACCAGTCCGGGGTTCCTGAACGGCGGCAACAGCCGTATGGAAGCCGGATTATTGGGAAAGGGTCCGCAATCGGTGGTTACCCAGATTGGAGTTATGGATTTCGAGCCGGAAAGTAAACGGATGCGGATCAAAGGATTGAATCCTTACTGTACAGTGGAAATTGCTCAGGCCTGCACCGGGTTTGAATTGATCGTTCCGGAAAAGGTCGAGGAAATCCCTGCACCGCCGGAAGATATCTTAATGGTTTTACGTAAAGAAGTCGATCCCCACAAGATCTTTATAGAATTCCCGCCCCGGGTTAAATAAGTAAATATATAGTCATAAATGGTTTAGCACAAGACAATCGGGAAGCCCGTGATGTTATAGGGACACACCCCTTAGGGGAAATGTCCCTATAACATGAGCGAGCTTCCCGTATTAACGCAGCGGTAAGCTTTTTGGACAGTCTGAAGGGCTGGCGTCATGCCAGCCCTTCTGTTTCTTTTTACATTCCCGGCATCTTGGTGAATACTCCGCGGGGATCCACCACAGTACGCAAGATTTCCAGAACTTCATCGGGAGGCGGTGCTACCATTTGAATTTCATCGGGTACCAGCAATTCAAAGCCAGTACACATCTGGGCGATTTCTACCGTCATACCGGGGTTCAGAGCTTTGATCCGCATCCGTTTGCTGACCGGTTCAAAGTCATAAATTCCGACCTGCGTAACAACGGCAATCGGTCCTCCATAGAGTCCGGCTTTTTCGCGGCTGTCGCCGCCTTCCAGATAACCGGGGGTGGTCAGGAAATCCACCCGTTCCGGAAAGCGCTCGGGGAGTTGCAAGCCAACCAGCACTGATTTTTCCGTGAGCGAACCGATATCGTTGCCGCCGCCGCTGCCCGGCAGAATGGATTTCAGGTTTTCATAACTGCCAATAACTGAAGTATTTACATTGCCATACATGTCAAACTGGGCCCCGCCCTGAAATGCGATATCGACATAGCCCAATGCGCACTGGCCAAAGGAAATAGACATTTCCATGCTCATGGGCGATTTACGGTAGGTAAACGGGCAGCCAACGGACCAGGGCACATCACAGCCATCCAAAGGATCCTGTCCGCCGCTTTCAAATACCAAGGTTATATTTTTAGCATGCGTCTTTTTGGCCAGCATTCCTCCCACCATGGGCAGACCGGTTCCCACATATACGATCTGGTTATCATCAATCATCATAGACAGATTATAGGCCAGCATCTCCAATGGATTAGCGGGTGCTACATTGCTCATAATTCTCCTCCTTACTTAGTCCCATTTGGGTATAACTTCTTGATAATGAAAACTGATCGCAGAATCATCTGCTGTACCCTCAGCTGCTTCCATTAAGCGGCGGGCCTTGTCTATAACAGATATTCCGCCCACTTTATCGATGAAATCATACGGACCAGTGGTGTTCATTATCCAGCGATCGGTATATTCAATCATGTTTTCATAGGTGACCGTGCTAATACGGATCAGCCATTCCCACCATTCCCGATTCCAGTAATAATGTCCCGGACAACATCCCGGATAAGCTCCGTATGGAAGTTCAACCACCGCATCAACATACATAAAGGGGATGCTGGCGCTGCTGTTGTCCCGGATCGTCATTTCCGGAACAATCCGCTCCGCAGTTATAATAACCCGGCGGCAGGCGGCTGCCAGAGCAATATCATTAATCGCCGGGCCTTTGATAACCGCATTGCCGTAGCGATCAGCCTGCTGAACATGAACGATGCATACATCGGGGAATAAGGCCGGGATCAGACAAACCGGGTCATGATCGGTACCAACCGGATTGTCGATAACTTTGACAAAGGGATTTTGTTTGATCATATCCGTACCCAGCAATTGTTTGGATGCGATAAAGGGAGCACCCAATTGGGCCGCCTTGAATCCCAATGCCATTGAGCCGTGACTCCATAAAGACAGGATTTCGGCTTCCTTGTTCTTGATGATGCGGGCAAAGTTTTTGTCATTACCGCGCATTTCCACCCCAATATAGGACAAATGTATCGCTTTCATGCATTCGCGAGCCATGAAATACGAACAGTTGGACATAGGTGAGCCGATACCGACGAGATTTTTCTTTTGTTGACGGACAATTTCAAAATAGGCCTGAATCGGACTTCTGACATAGGAGAAACCGGTTTCAGCAAAAATATCGCCGTCATGAACAAACTCAGCAATGGCCTCTTTTAAAGGCATACGCTTGTCTTTTTTGCGGCGATCCTTTTTCAGATGGTATTCGCGAGCACCTTTAAAATCAACAAGTCGATCCATTTGCTCGTCGCTGGTATAAAGATGTGCCATTCGTTCTGTGCCTCCTCATTAATATTTAATATACTTAAATGCTCCAGACTGCTTAAGCCCCCTTCCTGCATATGATAAAAACGATACCGTAGAGTATCCCCGTGGCAGCTTTTCAACAAATTAATAATGCAAAATAGACAATTCTGCTGATAATTATAAATAAATCCAAAAATATGCTATTACTACCTATTATAATTAAGCATAATAAATCTATCAATGTAATTTTGCGTAATAATATTACAATTTAAAATATTTATAAAATTAATTTTAAAGCACAATCAATTTAAGCTTTAATTTCCCTTATAGCAGAAGCTTTTGTGCTATCATTTATTTGAGTATCATAAGCGAACAAGGAGCGAGTATTATGAATGATGTTTCGGGGTTTGATATAACCCATACCGTCATGGGCACACTGGGAATTGAAATCATTGAATATACGCCGGAAAGAGTCGTAGCGCAAATGCCGGTAACTCCTAAAACCCATCAGCCTTTTGGGCTGTTGCATGGGGGAGTATCAGTTGTAATTGCAGAAACAGTTGCTTCCGCAGGCAGTTACCAATTTGTTGATGCCAGTTACCAACGGGCAGTCGGCCTGGAGATTAATGCCAACCATATTCGCAGCAAAGCCAGCGGCATGGTGCATGCGGTAGGAGTACCGATCCATGTGGGAAAACGCACCA
The DNA here is from genome assembly GCA_012729495.1 of Syntrophomonadaceae bacterium. Classification (GTDB taxonomy): domain Bacteria; phylum Bacillota; class Syntrophomonadia; order Syntrophomonadales; family Syntrophomonadaceae; genus Syntrophomonas_B. The sequence continues at coordinate 6,057 of JAAYCZ010000332.1, forward strand.
TTATTTGGGATATCCGCATCTATGACGAAGAGGAAAACCTTATTTGTGTTTCCCGCTGCACCATGGCGGTTATAGAGGTGGGAAATAAACCGGCAGAAGAATAAAAACGGATTAAGCTTTATATATAGCCAAAAACCGTTTTTTTGAGGTACATATGATATGACAAAAAAGAGAAAGTATATTTTGGGCTTAGTATTTATTGTTTGGCTTGCATTTTTTATTACAGATTTTTCTTTAGTAAAAGCAAATAAATCTCCTCTATTTGCAGTGCCAATAATAATATACAAAGACGGTGGTTCAACAGAATACTATGGGCTGGGGTACAAGGTTATAAAATATGTTAATTTAACGGTTGAGAAAGGCCCAGAGGTTGTAAAAACCGATTTTGGCACTTGGTTTATGCGGTTTTCATTTCCAGAATAGAATTTAGTAATAAAAATTATTTATATGATATTGCGAATCAGAAGAGAAAAGCTCAACTTGCAGGGCATTTTTATCTAAATTTTCAACTATTGTTTGCTGCAATTGGGCCAATCGTTTTATGTTTTTAGTTAATTTTATTGCTCCGGCGCCAGATATTCATCCTGTTGGCTTCCTGAATCAATTCATCCTGAAAACGGGGATGAGCAATTTTAACCATTTCCTCAGCCCGCTCCCAGGTGGATTTGCCTTTGACATTGGCGATGCCGTATTCGGTTACTATATAATGGGCGATCGTCCTGGGGACGGTTACGACAGATCCCGAACCAAGGGTGGGTCTAATCCGGGAACTGAGTTTGCCCTCCCGGTCGGTGAAGGTTGAAGGCAAACAAATAAATCCTTTGCCGCCTTCTGACATATATGAGCCCAGCATAAAATCGACCTGTCCGCCCGATCCTGAAATTTGCCGAAAGCCCGAAGACTCGGAGTTAATTTGTGAAAACAGATCAACCTCTATCGCTGCATTTATAGCTATCATTTTGGGGTTTTTGGCGACCATCGAGGGCGTATTGACATGAGTTATCGGATAGGCAGCGCAAACCGGATTTTTATCAATGAAATCATACAGAGCCTGTGAGCCCATGGCAAAACCATAAACTATTCTGCCTTTGTCTATAACCTTGTTTTTCCCGTTCAGCCTACCGGTCTCATATATTTTAATATATGCATCCGCCAGCATTTCCGTATGCGCACCCAGATCCTGCAAATCAGATTCAGCAATCAATTCCCCGATAAAATTAGGCATAGCCCCGATACCAAGCTGTATACAGGCTCCATCTTCAATTCCAGTCATAACCCATTTGGCAATGCGCTGTTCAACTTCGTTGGCCTGCAAAACCGGTAACGAAAAGAGCGGTTGCTGATCCCCTTCCACCACCAGATCAACTTCACTGATATGTACCGCTTCATCATAGCCGCCGTAAGCTGTAGGCATATTAGGGTTAACTTCCACAATTACTTTCTTGCCGGCTTTAACCAGCGCCTGTGCATGCCCTACATTTGGCCCATGATTCATATAACCCATTTTATCAATACTTCCGACCTGCAGCAAAACTACATCAAGTTTTTCATTTTGTTTTAATATTTTAGGCAATTCATAATACATGGAAGGAACGTAATAATAATTGCCCGCCTGAGCCAGTTTACGGTCATGACCTGAAGCATGCCAGTTGTTGTATATAAAATGTTTGCCTTCTGGATCTGAAGCGATTGTCTGCAGTGGAAACAGGGTTACACTTGTGTTTATAATAACTTCTTCCAATTCATCCCGACGTAAAGCCAGAGCCCTATCCAGAGCAGGGGGAACACCATTGTAGGAATTATATTGTATGCGGTCGCCGGATTTGATAATTTTTACAGCCTCTTTTGGTGACATTAACTTCTGTTTATATTCTTTAGCAAAAGTCAAGTTAGTTTTCCTCCCTCGAGGGAATAACACGAACGGCATCCCAGATAATTTACATAAAATAATAAATTTTGCAGTCCAGCATCTATAACGGAAATTATAGCAAGAGATGGTTTCGTCGGCAACCGGTTCATCTTCATAGGATTCGCAATTCCTTGATATATAGCAGGGTCTTTATTAAGATACCAGACTATATGAAAACTGTCCCCTATCCCTATTTGCCCCACCTACGATCAATATCTGTTGTATTTTGGGGACGAAGGCGATAAATATACCCCAAATTTAAACTATGTCCTCCACTTTGGATAAATAGCCCGGCGATTTTTGCGGTTTTCACATAGTCTGATACCCTCCGATAATATTTTATAAAACAACATCTGACCTAATTCGATATGGGAACAATAATTTCTATCAGGGTCACATTGTATGTATACTGTCATTTTTCTGTAACCCTTATCACATTCATCAAACACTAAAGTTACATGTATGTTACACCTCCATTATATATCCCTTATTTATTATGCAATGGTTTCCCTTCCAGAAAAGTATCGAATGAGCCAACAGACGCCTAAATAAAGCAGAATTTAAAGAATATTTATTACCAGCGGATATCTGCATTTCCCGGCCGCAGCACGATTTCAGTGAATTGGCATGCAACTTGCATTACTATGTGCCTAAAGCTTAGATAGTTACATGTTTCACATATAAAAAGGAGGATGACGAGAAATGAGAACTGCACAAGAAATAAAAATCAACTACCACACCAAAGCTGCTTACGAGATGGCAAGTTCACTTCCCTGTCCTCGATCAGCAAATGATGTTTATGCTCTGGGAGTCAGTCTGCAATACTGTATCAGGGCAAAATACCTTGAAATCGCTAATCTGATGAACAACAAAACCTATTTGACTGATCAGGCAGCGCAGCAACTGAAAATCAAATCACAAATTGAAAAGCTGTCCATCTACAAGTTGAATATGCAGCTAAACAAATTCTATGAGCAAGGCGGCCCCATCATGGAAGACCCAATAACTCAGGAAATGGCTAGGGAAATCCAACCCTTCTTCAGCCGGATCACGGGTCGTTTTCTCCAATCATTGGATGAAACTGCCTCGCGCTTATTAACCAAACAAATCAGCGCTGGGGAAATGACGTCTGAAGTCAGGCAGCAAATCACCGAAACATACAATACCCTGGGAAAAATGTTTACGGCTGAGGAAATCGAAAGTGCCTTTGCGGAATTAGCTGAAATCATACAATCATAACCTAATGCGCAGCATCCGCATTGCTGCAATAGTTTAGCAATTTACGCCCTTATGCTTGATGCAGGCAGATATGTAAATTTATTTGTGAAAGAAGGAACATAGTATGTGTAATTGCGGTGAAAAGGTACAGGATATGCGTTATGTGACACTTGATAAAATGTTAGACAAATACCGCGATACAAATGGCAAAATTATTCCAGCCCTGCAGGAAACCCAAGATATTTTTGGATATATCCCGGAAGATGCGATAAAAATGATTGCCAGTACGTTGAAGATCCCTTCCAGTGAAGTATATGGAGTGGTTACCTTCTATGGTCAATTTCATCTGCAGGTACGGGGAAAAAATATTATCCGCGTTTGCACCGGAACTGCCTGTCATGTACAGGGCGGCGGCAAGATTCTGGAATCGATCAATAAAACTTTAGGTTTGGCGGGCGGAAATATGACCACCGAAGATTTGCTTTTTACGGTTGAACCTGTAGCCTGCCTGGGAGCCTGCGGTATGGCTCCGGTTATAATGGTCAACGAAGATGCGTATGGAAGAGTAAGCCCCGATGACGTTCCGGAAATACTGGCACGTTATCGGGAAAAGGACGGGGAAGAAAAATGCATAGCTTAAATGAAATGCGTAAACAGTTTCAAAATGCATACGATGAATCAAAGAATCGTATTAAGGTCGTATTCGGGCTGGGTACATGCGGAATTGCCGCCGGCGGAGAAAAGATCTGGGATGCAGTCAGCAGCTATATCGATACCCATGGATTGGATATTGACATGATGTCCACCGGATGTATCGGCATGTGCTACGCAGAACCCCTTATGGAAGTTCATATGCCGGGTGAGCCACGGTTTATCTATGGTAATCTGAAACCTGAAGTTGCCATTGATATTTTAAAAAAACATCTCGTGGAGGGGAATCCCTCTCCGGAATATATTGTGGCCCAGGATCCCCGGGGCTATGAAGCAGCAGCCAATATTGAAAAACTTGAAGAAATACCTTTTTACAAAGCCCAGGTTAAAAATGTGCTGGGGCGCTGCGGAATCATCGATCCGGATCAAATCGTCCATTATATCGCTTTTGATGGCTATGAAGCCCTGGAAAAAGCTTTGTCCTCCATGACTCCGGCCGAGGTGATTCAAGAAATCAGCCAATCCGGGTTAAGAGGCCGGGGCGGAGGAGGATTTCCCGCCGGGCGTAAATGGGAAGCAGCTTACAAATCTCCCGGTAATAAAAAATATGTCGTTTGCAACGCGGACGAAGGAGATCCCGGCGCTTTCATGGATCGCAGTGTTCTGGAAGGTGATCCGCATGCACTGCTGGAAGGGATGGCTATCTGCGGCTATGCTATTGGCGCCGACGAAGGATATATATACGTTCGGGCCGAATACCCGCTGGCGATAAAAAGATTGAAAAAAGCTATTCGGGATGCGGAAAGCATGGGTATTCTGGGCAATAATATCCTGGGTAGCGGATTCAGCTTCAAAATACAAATTGCTGCCGGTGCCGGAGCTTTTGTCTGCGGGGAGGAAACCGCGCTGATGCATTCTATCGAGGGCAAGCGTGGCATGCCTCGAGTAAGGCCTCCTTATCCGGCGCAGTCAGGATTATGGGGCAAGCCCACCAATATTAATAATGTAGAGACTTATGCCAATGTTCCCGTTATCATCCGCCAAGGAGCGGACTGGTTTGCCGGTATGGGTACAGAGAACAGCAAGGGATCAAAAGTATTTGCCCTGACCGGCAAGATCAACCGAACCGGTCTGGCTGAAGTTCCCATTGGCATTTCCCTGCGCGATATCGTATTTAATGTCGGGGGCGGAATCCAGAATGGAAAACATTACAAAGCGGTGCAGATCGGCGGGCCCTCCGGCGGTTGTATTCCGGAAAGCCTGCTTGACACACCCGTAGATTATGATTCCCTGATCAAGCTGGGAGCTATGATGGGGTCAGGCGGCCTGGTGGTCATGGACGAAGATACCTGCATGGTTGATGTAGCCAGATACTTTCTGCATTTTACCCAGGAAGAGTCCTGCGGCAAATGTGCCCCCTGCCGTGAAGGCACAATGCGCATGCTGCAGATTCTTAATAAGATTTGTGACGGCAAGGGCACACCGGAGGATCTTGATACCCTGGAAAGTTTATGCCGGGTAGTCCAATCCACTTCCCTGTGTGGTCTGGGACAATCTGCACCCAATCCGGTACTGGCAACCTTACGCTATTTTCGACCTGAATATGAAGCCCATATTTATGATAAAAAATGTCCCGCCGGTGTATGTGTAGAACTACTGGATATAAAGATTGATGCCGATAAATGTAAAGGCTGTACCATTTGTGCCGATGTCTGTCCGGTGGGAGCTATCAGCGGGGAACGCAAAAAGCCGCATGTGATCGATTCAGACAAGTGTATCAAATGTCAGGCCTGTATGGTGAAATGCAAATTTGGCGCCATTTCCAAGGGTTAAGAATGGATAGAGGGACGGTGAAAGAAATGTCTGAAATAACTGTCATGATCAATGGCATTAAAACGATCATACCTGAAGGTACTTCCATATTGCATACCGCGCAAGCAGCCGGTATAAAAATCCCCACGCTTTGCTTCCATCCTGACCAGGAAATCAAGGCCAATTGCAGGATTTGTGTGGTAGAGGCAGAAGGGCAAAAAAACCTCATACCGGCTTGTGCCACCGCAGTAAATGAAGGCATGGTGATAAATACTGCCACACCTAGGGTACTTGAAGCCCGCCGGATGATACTTGAACTAATTTTGGCCCATCATCCGCAGGACTGTCTGCATTGTGTCCGCAGCGGCAGCTGTGAACTTCAGCAATTGGCCGCGGAATACGATGTGCGTTTCAATCGTTTCCCGCTGGAAGATGCGCATCTGCCCCTGGATTATTCCAGCCCTTCAATAGTAAGGGATTCCAATAAGTGCATCCTCTGTGGTCGCTGTATTGAGTTTTGTACATCAAAGCAGACCGTAAATGCCCTGGGACTGGCTCATCGCGGTTTTGATTCCCAAGTGGTTCCTTCAATCGGTCAGGAACTTTTTGAGAGTCCCTGCGTTATGTGTGGACAATGTATTCATGCCTGCCCGGTAGGTGCGATCTCCGGACGCGAACAAACCGATGAATTTATGGCGGCGGCAGCTGATCCGGATAAAATTGTTGTAACCCAAATTGCGCCGGCCGTGCGGCTGGCAATCGCCGAAGCCTTCGGGGCTGACCGTGACCAATTGCAGATGGGGCAACTGGCCAGTGCGCTGAGAATGCTAGGGTTTAACCATGTACTTAATACCAATTTTGCCGCTGATCTGACCATCATGGAAGAAAGTCAGGAATTGCTGGAAAGGATCAGCAACGGAGGCGTGCTGCCGATGTTTACCTCCTGCTGTCCGGCTTGGGTACGTTTTACGGAGGTTTTTTATCCTGACCAATTGGATCATTTATCCACCTGCAAGTCACCCCAGCAAATGTTTGGGGCTTTGGTGAAAACCTACTGGGCGGAAAGAATGAATATCAGTCCCGACAAGATTTTTTCAGTTTCCATCATGCCCTGTATAGCTAAAAAATACGAGGCCGTGCGTCCGGAGATGACCGACAGCGATTATTCTGATGTGGATATGGTGCTGACCACCCGGGAAATCGTCCGTCTGCTGCAAATGACGGGAATTAATCCCCTGAAGCTGGAAGAAACAGAATTTGACCCCTGGATGGGTGAATATACGGGATCAGCGGTATTATTCGGAGCCAGCGGCGGGGTCATGGAGGCGGCCTTGCGTACCGTTTATGAAAAAGTTACCGGTCGGGTACTGGAAAAACTTGATTTTAGTGATGTGCGAGGCATGGCTGGCCTAAAAGAGGCAACGGTAGATATGGACGGAACAATCGTAAAGGTGGCGGCAGCGCATACGCTGGGCAATGCCCGGGCGCTCATGGATGAAGTGGCAGCAGGCAAATCCCCCTATCATTTCATCGAAATTATGGCCTGTCCGGGCGGATGTATCGGCGGCGGCGGTCAGCCCATCACCCGCAGCAACGAGCAAAGAGCCCAAAGGATGGAAGCCATCTATGTCGAAGATCGCAGCAAAATTTTGCGCAAATCCCATGAGAATCACGAGATCCAAATGCTCTACGAAGACTTCCTGCAGGAAACTCTGGGACACAGATCCCACGAATTGCTGCATACCAAATATACTCTCAAACGCAAAAACATTTAAATAGATTTATTGATAAGCAAATTTTTGCCGCAAATGCTCTAAGGATTATTAATCCCCTTTGAGCATTTGCGGCAAAAAATCAGATTTCCTTGCTTCCTCCCTGAACATCTCTGCTGCCGGGTATTTTTCAGATCAAGCCTCATCGATATTCAGCATCAGCATTAATATAGGAAAAACAAGATAAATGCTGGTGGTTGAAGCAGCCACTATTCCAGAATCATTGACCAGCAAAGCGACAAATGCTGCAGTTATTATGCCGATAAAGCCTTTAAAAATATAGGGATGCTGCTGACGCAACTGCTGCATTGCTCCAACCGGCCGCACCAATAACAGCGATACTACCAGCATAATAACCATAAACACATAACTCCAGATCGTGTATCTGATTAATTTTATATTCATAGCCATTTTGCGTTTTATAATCAGCAGGATTTCCTGCCACCCTCCGGCAACAATTTGATTTGCAGCTCTACCGATATGGGTTTGCATTTCCACCGGCCGCTGCATATCATAAAATGTCCCCCCGGCTGCCACCAGGATAACAATCATCAAAAGCCTGGATATTACTCGGGGATTCATTTTTACATTGCGCAGCAGCAGAAATGTAAGCAAAAAGGCGATGGGCGCAGTCAACAGGCCGTCAGAATTGGCTCCCAGCGATGGCCCCGCGATCAAATAGCATTCCAACATAAAAAACACTGCTATTATAGTTAACAGCCAACGATTTTTATATTTTTCATATATTGATGCCGCTACAGCAATACTGCTGCCGATCAAAACCCCCATGTATTCGTTACCAATCCCGTAATATCTGGCTCCGGTCATGGGGTCATAACCCAGCAATGAACTCTTTATCATGGGGGCCCCCAGGATTATATCCAGATTTATCATTAAAACTGTGATCAGGCTGACTGCTACAAAACTCTTAAAGCTGCTGCCCTTACAGAAATACATTACCAGTTTAGTCAACACAATGGTTATCACAACCGCAGCAATAACGTAACTCCAATCCCCGGGCAGGCTGATTTTATTCAGCGGCAGCAACACCAGAGGAATTGTGACCATGGAAACGAGCAGCGGTTTTATTACCTGTTTTCCCTTCTTAATCCAGAAAATAACCATGAGAGCCAGAAGTATACTTATTATCTGCAAAATAACATATCCCTTGATTACAATTGGACGCAGGCGGTTAGCAGTACTCGTATCTGCAGACAGCTTACTGGCCGCCGCAAGGTTATCTGCTCCTCTTGCAGGTTTGGAAGTCATTGCCTGACCGATCATTACCCGCTGTTTATCTTCCAGATTAAAAAACTTCAGTACGGTGGGAGCAAAATCAGTATTGGCCACTATATAATCCCGCCGGCTGGTGGCGGAAGTGAGGATGCCTGAGGAAAAACCTTTTCCATATGCCAGAACCGGGGTGAAATTATTTTTCCAATCCATCTCCTTAGCAGCAGGCGAGAGGCCAACCAGCAACATCAGATCCTGATCAGGATCAACTTGCCGGCTCACTCGGGCGACCATTTGGTCAATTTTTTCCAGATAATGTTTCCTTTCCCGGGCCGAAACTTCCGGGAGTGCCGTATCGGCGCTCTCCAGCCGGGCCAAATCGGATAAGTCTATTATTATCAAGTCTGCCTGGGAACGATAGTTCTCTATCTGTGCGGATATATATTCATAATTGGTTTCATAACTTAGGTAGCCGGACGAAGCGAAACGGCAGACGGAGGGACCAACATCCCCAAGAGGTACCTGTCCGCTGCCATCCATACCTACGGCTATGCCGGAACGCATTTTCCCAATCCCATTATCTCCATTGCCCAGTACACAGACCTTAAGCTGGTTGGCACGTAAAATTTCACCCAACGCGCCGGGAACGGTATTAACGTGTTCTTTATTTAAACCTTCCAATATTTCCGGCAGATTCACCAGCAGCAGATGGCCTTGGTCTTCAATCCCGGTCAAGCTCCGGTATAATTGTCCGGCGGTTTTCTCCCGCTCAGGCACGAGCTCTTCCTTATTGAAACCCAGTAAATCATTTTTATAACCGCGGGCCAAATTCCCTGCCCCCAGCGTCAAACTGCAGTCAATTGTATTGCGTGCTCTCAGGGTGCGGTTGCTGGCCAGGCCAATTGCCCCCTGCCGGGTGAGATGATATATTCCCGGCGTTGCCGTCGGGTCAATGTCATTGACGGAAAGCTTGTCAACCAGAATAACATAGGCGGTTGGACTTCCCTCGCTGCTGGCTGCCTGAACCGGCAATGAGCCTGCGAGGAAAATAATGAAAGCTGCAGAAAGAGTAACCAGCAGACGTTGGAAAGCAATTTTTTTGTTCATGCCCACAACCTCGTAAGTTTTTTACTTATTATATCAGTATACACGTCTTTTCCGATCGCTGTAAAATTTTTCAGCAGATGCGGGGCACATGTTCGCCTTCCAAAATTCCCAGAATGCGCTCTGCACCCAATTCGGTTTCAATCAGTACCAGACCGGACGGCCCGGCATCAACTTGCCCGATAATGGCTGCATTTGCCGTCGGGGAGAGCTGGTGTAAATCAAAGAGCAAATCCCGGGCTGCCGCTGCTGCCACAAACATGACCATTTTACCTTCATTGGCCATATAAAGCGGATCCATGCCCAGCATATCGCAGGCTCCCTTTACCGCAGGCGCAACCGGGATGGCAGCTTCTTTTACCCGAATACCGATGCCGGCCTGAACAGCGATTTCGTTTAAAACCGTAGCCAGACCTCCCCGGGTGGGATCGCGCATACATTTTATGGCATCGCCGTATTTGGCAACCATTTCTTCCAATTGGTACAGCGCGGCGCAGTCACTTACCACCGGGGTACTAAAGGTAAGGCCTTCACGTTGCGCCAGAATCGCCAGACCATGATCGCCAACGTAGCCGGTGACGATAACCTTATCGCCAGGTTGTATCCGCGGGGGCCGGTAGTCAATGCCTTCCGGAATAATGCCAATTCCGGTGGTATTGATAAACACCCCGTCGCAACTGCCTTTTTCCACTACTTTGGTATCTCCGGTAACCAGCTTGACTCCAACTTCCCTGGCTGTTTTAGCCATTGATTCGGCAATTAATCTGAGCTCAGCGATAGGCAAACCCTCTTCAATAATAAAGGCAGTCGACAAATAGAGCGGAGTGGCCCCGCAAGCCAGTAAATCATTAACCGTCCCGCAAATGGAAAGCTTGCCTATATCCCCTCCCGGAAAAAAGAGCGGGGTAATTACAAATGAATCCGTCGACATGGCCAGGCGACCAGCCGGCATCTGCAAAATAGCTCCATCCAGCATAGGTTCCATTATTTCATTTTGCCAGGCCTGTTTGAACACCTCATCGATCAGGCGCTGACTCATCAGCCCTCCGCTGCCGTGGGCCATTAATATTCTATCCTGCGTCATCTAACCTCTCCCTTTCACTGGCGTATAACGATAAAAAGCTGCACAAGAACCTTCATGGGAAACCATACACGGACCAACCGGTTTTAACGGGGTACATGCCCGTCCGAACAAAGCACAATCAGGCGGGCTTATTTTACCGGTCAGTACTTCGCCGCAGGCACAGCCTTTAATGGGGAGCTCTTCTATTTCCGGAATACCGAACTTCAAACGCGTGTCCATCCCGGCATATTCCTCCCGCAATTCCAGGCCGCTGGCCGGAATCATTCCCAAGCCCCTCCAGCGCGCCGCAGCGGGCTTAAATACACGCTCCATGGTCTGGCGGGCGATTGGATTGCCTTCCGGCTTAACCACCCGGCCATACTGGATTTCCACCCGAGCCTCGTCTTTTTTCAACTGCTGCAAAAGCATATAAATCCCTTCCAGTATATCTTGGGTCTCAAAGCCCGTTATTACACAAGGTTTCTTGTATTTATCAGTCAGGATTTCATATGGTTTAACCCCGATTACCGCTGAAACATGGCCGGGACATATCAAGCCATCCACCTTAATATCAGTATCAGAAAAAATAAGTTCCAGCGCCGGCGGTACAACTTTATGCAGGGAAAAGACGGAGAAGTTTTTCAATCCTTCCTTTGCGGCCTGCTCCAGGGTTATGGCGATCGTCGGCGTCGTCGTTTCAAAGCCAATCCCCAGGAAAACCACTTCCTTCTGCGGATTTTCCCGCGCTACCCGCAACGCATCCAGCGGCGAATAGGCTACCCTGATATCTGCGCCTTGGCTGCGTTCTTCCTGCAGACTGCTGTAAGTACCGGGAACTCTCATCATGTCCCCAAAGGTAACCAGGATGAGATCCTTCTGCTGAACCATTAAAATAACCGCATCAATATCCCCCTGTGACGTCACGCACACCGGACACCCCGGCCCGGAAAGGAGTTTGATATTAGGAGGCAACAGTCCCCGAATGCCGCTCTTGGCAATCGCCATGGTATGGGTACCGCAAACCTCCATTAAAGATGCAGAACCGTTAAATGATTGGATGGCCTGCAGCAATTGCTGTTGATAATCCTTTACATCATTGCTCATATTGCAGCATCTCCTCCAAATAGCGCATGGTTTCCAGGGCTATGCTCTCATCAATGATTTCCATGGCAAAACCGGCATGAACCAGTACATATTGTCCCGGTTCCACTTCCGGGGTTAAACGAATATTGATTTCTGTCCGGTTGCCATTGACATCCACCCGGGCGGTATCATTAGCCCTTTTCTCAACTACTTTGGCGGGAACCCCCAAACACATTACTGCAACACCTCACTTGCTATTATTGCCTGTCCCAGCGATATTCCGCCGTCTCCCGGAGGAACCTGCCGGTGATGAAAAACTATAAATCCCTGTTCACCAAGCCGTTCAGTTATTTTATTGAGCAGAATCTGATTGTGAAATACCCCTCCGCTTAATACCACCCGGTTTAAGCCGCTTTCATCGCGCAGCCTGATTAGCGCGGCAGTATACATTTCCACCAGGGTCAGGTGAAATTTTTGTGCCATGCCGGCCTTTGAACAGCCTTGTTTTAAATCAGCAACTAACTCCGGCCACATCGGCAGCACATCCATCATCCAGGTATCCTGGTCTTTATAAAGATCAAATCCATAATGAGCGTGCACGGTTTTGTCTGCCCGTGCCTCCAGTTCTGCTGCTGCCTGACCTTCATATTTATTGATACCGCAAATTTCCAAAACTGCACCTACCGCATCAAACAACCGTCCGCAGGAAGAGGTTAAACCGGCGGGGTTTTTCGCTCTCATTTGACTTAACATAAGATTTTTTTCTTCTCCGTTCAAATCCGGCAGGATTTCATCCGCTATCTCCAGACCTTTTTCTCCCAGTGCTGCATACAAATAAATCAAACCCATGCGATAAGGCCTTTGGGCATTTATATCACCGCCCGGATACGGTACATATTTAAGGTGGGCGGCACGCTTGAATTGACGGTAGTCTCCCTGCAGGATTTCCCCTCCCCAGACAGCGCCATCCGTTCCCCATCCGGTCCCGTCACAAATCAACCCCAGCACTTCCCCTTGCAAAGCATTTTCCGCCATCACTGACGCCATATGAGCAAAATGATGCTGAATGCCGATTTTCTTGAGATCCGGCTGTTGTCTGGCCCAGCGGCTGGTTTGATATTCAGGGTGCAAATCATGGGCAATGATCTTGGGTTCAACATATAGACTTTGCTTAAAGCGCTCAATACCCATCTGGAAATTGACATAGTTATGATAATGATTCAAATCTCCCCAGTGCTGGCTTAAAAAGGCTTCCCCGTTTCTGGTTATACAGAAGGTATTTTTCATCTCGCCGCCCAAGGCCAAAACCGGTTCCGCCTGAACGGCAATGGGGATGCCGCGGGGCACAAATCCCCGGGCTCGCCTGAAAAAATGCGGGGTCTGCAAATCCGTTACCCGCATCACTGAATCATCACAGGGATTGTAAATATCCCGGTTATGCAGCAGAAAATAATCGGCTATATCCTTAAGCTTATCCAGGGCTTCCTCATTATCAATAATCAAAGGCTCATCACTGATATTGGCACTGGTCATGATGAGTATTTCCAGTTCCTCATCAAACAGGAGAAAATGCAGCGGCGTATACGGCAGCATCACTCCCAGCGTATTTATACCCGGATGAATAATATCAGCCGCCAGTGAACACTGCTCCTTTCTCTCCAGAATAACGATGGGAGCCTGGGGTGAACTAAGCCATTTTTCTTCTTCTGCATTGATGCGGCAATATTTATACGCTGCCTCTAAATCTCTCACCATTACCGCGAAAGGCTTGGTATCTCTCTTTTTGCGTTGGCGCAGGCCAGCTACCGCCTCACGGTTACGGGCATCAACCGCCAGATGAAAACCACCCAGTCCTTTGACGGCTACAATATATCCCTGCTTCAAGATATCTCTGACATCTCCATCCACTTCCTGGCCCTGCCGATTATAGAGCTTGGTCTGCGGACCGCATACCGGACAGGCATTGGGTTGGGCATGAAAGCGCCGGTGCAAAGGATTTTCATATTCAGCCTGACAATCCGGACACATAGGAAATGCATCCATGGTCGTCATGGCCCGGTCATAGGGCAGGCCTTTAATAATCGTAAAGCGGGGACCACA
>JAAYCZ010000333.1 GCA_012729495.1 Syntrophomonadaceae bacterium
CAGGGATGTTTTGGAAAAGGCCAAAAAATTAGGCTTAGCTTAATTTTATAGTCGCCCAAAGAATTTGAAATGAAATTGCTATTTCAATGGTTAATACATAAAGAGGTAAGAGATGAAAAAACAAGCACTGATCGTTATAGGTGCTAATGAATTCCAGGTTCCTCTGGTTGAAAAGGCCAGGGAATTGGAATATGAAACCCATGTTTTTGCCTGGGAAGAAGGTGCGGTATGCCGGGACATAGCTGATTACTTTTATCCAATCAGTATTACTGACCGGGAGGAGATCCTTAAAATTGCCCGTAAAATAAAACCAGCAGGAGTTATTTCAATTGGTTCTGATCTAGCGGTGATAACTGTCAACTATTTGGCAGCAAGACTGGGTTTGGTTGGAAATAGCCTTTATTCCGCTCAGATTTCAACTAATAAATATGAAATGAGAACAGCGTTTAGGCAGGCTAACCTCCCCTGTCCCGATTTTCGTTTAATTGATAAGAACGGGATTCCTGAACCCCTAAATATGAAATTTCCGCTCATTATTAAACCCGTTGATCGTTCAGGCAGCAGGGGTATAAACAGGGTTGATAATAGGGAGGAACTAGACCAGGCCATCAGCTTGGCCATTAGGGAATCTTTTGGTGGACATGTAATTGCAGAGGAGTATATCAATGGTCATGAATACAGTATGGAGATGATATCTTATCAAGGGGAACATTATTTCCTGGCCATTACTGAAAAATTTACTACAGGCGCACCTAATTATGTTGAAACCATGCATTTACAACCGGGGCGAATTGAGCTGAGTACTTTAAACAAAGCCATTGAAACTATAAAAAGTGCGTTAGATGTTCTGAATATTAAAAATGGGGCCTCCCATTCCGAATTCATGGTAGATGGTGATGATAATATCATAATTATTGAAATAGGAGCTCGAATGGGCGGAGATTATATTGGTTCTGATCTGGTACGATTGTCTATTGGTTACGATTTTACCAGAATGGTTATTGACATTGCAGTAGGAAATAAGCCGGATTTAATGCACCATCAAACATCTAATCGAGCAGCCCTGGTAAAGTTTATCCTTTCCCAACGGGATTTAGAACTTTTTGAGGAATTACAAAAATTTCATTCTGAAAAGATATATAGTTATGGAAATCTGCGTAGCGTAATAACCCAACCGGTTCAGGATAGCTCCCAGAGGTCGGGATACTTTATTATAAGTTGTCCAAATAGAAATGAATGCTTGTCGCTAGTGGGGGAACATTGATTATGAAAATATTCTTGCATCGCTGGTTAGATATTGTTTTCTTACAGCTTTCAATAGTAATACTTAGCTTTACCGGAATCCTGGCCAAAAAGGCTTCTGCGGTTGCTTTTTTGTCGAAAGATTTTAATATATATTACGGTTTAGAAATCTTGGTAATCGGTTTATATGCTATCCTCTGGCAGCAGATTATTAAAAAATTTGAGTTATCGGTAGCCTATTCAAACAAAGGCACCCTAATCATTTGGACCTTTATCTGGGCGGTTCTATTCTTTCAGGAAACCATAACAGTTAATAATATTCTAGGTGCAGTACTGGTTATTGCCGGGATAGTATTGGTATTTAAAGATGCTAAATAAATACGTGGGAATTTTCTTAATATCAGTATTCATTGCCTCCTGTGCCCAAATCATACTTAAAAAAAGTGCCAATGCCGAGCATAAAAGTTTTATCCGTGAATACTTGAACTTAAGGGTTATTGGGGCATATGTAATAATGTTTATATCAACTATCCTGACCATTGTTGCTTATCGGGGAGTAGAACTGAAAAATGGGCCGATTTTAGAGTCAGCGGGATATGTTTTTGTATTGATTTTAAGTTGGGTGTTTTTAAAGGAAAAAATGAACTCAAATAAAATCATTGGTACAATACTCATCGTCAGCGGTATATTTATTTTTTCCCTGTAAATGACCGAGCAGGATTGGTGTTTTTTTATGGAGGAGCGATATTTTGATCCCAATCAATGAACCCCTAGTTACAGGAAGAGAAATTGAATACCTACAACAAGCTTTGAATAATCGAAAAATTTCGGGTGATGGTCCTTTTACGAAATTGTGCAGTACTTGGTTTGAAGAGAATTTCGGTTGTACAAAGGCGCTGCTTACAACTTCCTGCACCCATGCTCTGGAGATGGCAGCAATTTTGGCTGACATTAAGCCCGGCGATGAGGTAATAATGCCGTCATATACGTTTGTGTCTACCGCCAATGCCTTTGTATTACGAGGAGCCAAAATCGTTTTTATTGACGTGCGCCCGGATACTATGAATATGGATGAAAAATTGCTGGAAGCGGCTATAAGCGATAAGACTAAAGCAATAGTTCCGGTGCATTATGCCGGGGTAGCATGCGAGATGGATACTATAATGGAAATCGCCGCCCGACAGGGTCTTTTTGTTATTGAAGATGCGGCCCAGGGGGTTATGAGTAAGTATAAAGGGAAATACCTGGGAACGATTGGAGATATGGGGTGTTACAGTTTCCATGAGACCAAGAATTATACTTGTGGTGAAGG
>JAAYCZ010000036.1 GCA_012729495.1 Syntrophomonadaceae bacterium
CTTGATTCCAATGCCAGCAGTAAAGTCTACGAACTGTTGGAGGAATTAAACCAGGAGATGACCATTGTGATGGCGACCCATGATACCATGGCGATCAGTACCTGCGTGCGCGATATCGCCTGTATCAATCACCGGCTCCATTATCATGGAGAACCGGAACTCAGCTCGGATCTGGTGATGCAGCTGTACGGATGTCCGGTCGAACTGATTGCGCATGGTGTCCCGCATCGGGTTTTGCATCAACATGGAGGAAAACAATGATAAACGCATTATTACAGTATGGTTTTTTGCAGAATGCGGTGATGGCCTCTTTGCTGGCCAGTTTGGCTTGCGGAATAATGGGACCAATGATCATCGAGAAAAAACTCTTGATGATGAGCGGAGGCATTGCGCATACCGCTTTTGGCGGGATTGGTTTGGGATACTATTTGCAAATTGAACCGATGTATACGGGTTTGGGCTTCTCTTTGCTCTCTGCTTTAGGGATCGCACAAATCCAGCGCCGGGCCTTGGTTATGCCGGATGTATTGATCGGCATGTTTTGGCCGTTGGGCATGGCCCTGGGAATCCTGTTTATTTCCTTTACGCCCGGATATCCTCCCAGCATGGAGAGCTATTTGTTCGGTGATATTCTGATGGTATCCGGCACAGATTTGCTGGTCATGACCATCCTGGATGGCATTGTTCTGGCAACCATTTTGATATTCTATCATTTGCTGCAGGCCTATCTGTTCGATGAAGAGTTCAGTCAGGCACGGGGACTACCGGTCGCCCTGGCCGAAGCGCTGACCTATGCCATGATTGCCATAACCGTTGTAGTGCTGATCAGAGTGGTGGGGATCATTTTAATTCTGGCCCTGCTCTCCGTTCCGCCCGCTCTGGCCCGTCTTTTTCGGGATGACCTTCCGGGCGTCATGGTTTTGTCATTTGCCTTGGGCGTATTTCTCTGCCTGACCGGCCTGGCCATTTCCTATTATTACAACCTGGCCTCCGGCGCAGCGATTGTCATTCTCTCCGTCTTTATCTATACGCTGTTTCAGTTGGTTGACAAAACGCTTTTGGCTTGTGCCCGGCAACGACAGCTATAAAAATAGAGTATTTGATGATAAGTCAAGCAACCATCGGAGAGGAGTGAAAACAATATGGATGCTGAACAATTATGCTCCCAGCTGGCTGCCAAAGGCTATAAAATGACCAACAGCCGGCGAAAAATACTGAATAGCATGGCTTCGGAACCAGACTGGATGACAGCAAAATCTCTACATGACAAACTGCTGCAGCAAAACGTTCACATTGATTTATCCACCATCTGCAGAAATCTTGATATGATGTATGGTTTGAACATGCTTTGCCGGGTGGACAAAGAGCGTAACGGAACGTTTGCCTATCGTCTGCAGGATATGCAGAACCATCATCACCACCTGATATGTTTGTCGTGCGGCACGATTGTTCCCCTGGAATACTGTCCCCTGGAAGAGTTACAGGAAAGACAAACCAAGGGCTTTAGCGATCTGGAATGCCAATTCGAGGTTTATGGGTATTGCCAGGCATGCCAAAGGGCGGTTAAGAAACCGGCTGAGAGATGAATCAGCTGGAATCCAGATCCAAAAGAGTTTTCAATCTTTTTCATGGATAGCTTCAGCTGGGTACTGACAAAAACCCAGGAATATTTTATAATGAGCATATGTTCTTAACTCACGGATTTGCTCTGGTATATCAGGTCATGGGGGCGGCAGAAAATGCCATCATAAAAAATAATCATCATCGTACGGAGGAATTTAACGTTTTTCCATCAGAAGACTTTTTTGTAGTAAGATAATGGGAAAAGAATGAAAGCGAGGAGACGAGAACTTTGAAATTAACCGATGCTGAAGTGATCGAACTGTTGCAGTATTCATTTGTGCGCATCGACGGAGCCTGGTTTATGGGTCTGGCGAAAACGCACGGGATTGAGACCGCCTGGGATGCAGATGTGGAAGCCTGGAAACAGTTTTCCTATGTGTTTGGGAAAAAACTTCGCAATGAACATATAAAAGAGCCGGTATGGCCGGAAAGCTTCCTGGAAGCCATCGAAATACTCAGCAAAGTATTAAAAATTGAGGGCAGGGAAGTATCTTTGGAGGGTGATCGTATCGTTGTCAGGGTGACAGACTGCGAAACCCAGAAGGCAATTGCCAAAGCCAACATCGCCGATTGCGGAATCGTAACCATTCATACTTATCAGGGCTTGGTCAGGGGACTGTTTGACAAAGACGTTGATATTGAAGTTGAGCATACTCAAAATCTCAATCATGGAGACCCTTGCTGTGAGGTGGTAATACAGCGCAGATCATAGTCTTTTACGTCACGGGCTTGGATGGTATAACAAAGAAGGGGGATTTTTAATGAACGTCAGTGTTACGATTTTGGTTGAAAACACCACTCCTATCCCTGGTTTTCGCGGTGAATACGGTTTTGCGGCGTTGATTACGGTGGACGATAAAAAGATTTTGTTTGATACCGGTTCGGAAGATGCCCTGATTAAAAATGCCGCCGCTGGAGGCATTGATTTGGCACAGATTAACGACTTGATTATCAGTCATGGTCATTTTGATCATACCGGGGCGGTGATCCCGTTTTTGCAGACGGCACCCGGCAAAAAAGTATATGCACATGCGGGTATATTTATCCCTCGTTACACCGTTTGGGGAAATTTCCGGAAAGCCATCGGGGTCCCGTTTGATTTTCAGGAAATCAAACGTAATGGCGCACAGTTTGTGATTACCAATGATTTCACGGAGGTTTATCCCGGCGTTTTTGTTACCGGCGAAATCCCCCGCAAGACTCCCTACGAAGATGTCGGCGGTAGTTTTTATGTAGAGGTGGGTGATCGTTTGGTCGAGGATCAGCTCTACGATGACATGTCGGTGGTAATCAATCATCCGGAGGGCTTGATTATCATTAGTGGCTGTGCCCATGCCGGTATCATCAATACCATCGAGTATGCACGGCAACAAACCGGACAAAAGAAAGTACGGGCTTTCATTGGCGGAACTCACCTGGCGGGGGCATCTGAAGAAAGAATGCAGGAAACCATCAAGGCTTTGCAAGAATACGATGTTGAACAGATCATTGCCTGTCACTGCACCGGCTTTGAAGCAACCATGAAACTACGCAACGCGCTGGAGGACAGAGTCATGAAAGGCGAAACCGCCATGAATTTCCAGTATTAATCAGCCTGGGCAAACGGATAAAAACAATCCCGGCCTTTTCTGCAGCGCTGCTTCTGACAGATGGAACAATCATTGCCGACAGGCAGATGGCTTTTTTCCAGTTGCAAAACTTCCGTTGTCTTGTCTTTATCGATGGTGATCACTTCTTTCGGGAAATAAAATACATAACAATGGTGAGGGAGGGACAATCGATCCCTCCCTCATAGATACTTATCTACTTGCCGCTTGCATTGTTGGGGTTATTTAGTCCCCGGCCCCGGCCGCCGTTTTGCGGACCGTTATTGCCACTGTTTCTACGTCCCGGATCTTTTTCGGCAGGATTGTTTTTATTATTGCCGCGGCCGACAGCACAGCCCCCTCTTAGACGACCTGTGCCTGATCCCTGACCCATCGGGCCGGTTCCATCTCTGTTCGGCATATGGTTCACTCCTTCCCATTACCTCAAGGTTGTTTACAACTGTTGGATGATATTTTCCCATATGGGAAAAATTAAATCTCTGATTTGTGGGTCTGTGGCGGGGATTTTTGCTTCCGCGATACAATCAGCCACGATGGTACTAAAGGGCATTTTACCGACCAGCTCAACGCCTTGCGCAGCTGCCCAGTCTTCTATTTTTTGACTCATTTCCGGATTAAGATCCCATTTATTGATGATTAAAACGGCTTTTATGCCCCGCAATTGAATCAACTCGTAAACCCGCTTAAGATCGTGAAACCCGGATAGACCCGGTTCAGCAACCAGTACGATCAGATCTGCTTCCACCATGGAGGAAATCACCGCACAGCCTATCCCCGGCGGACCATCGGCGATGATCACAGAGACATCGTCGGTCAGCGCTTTTTGGCGGGCTGCCTTCTTTACCTGGGCCACCAACTTGCCGGAGTTTTCTTCTCCCGGCCGAAGATCGGCGAAAAATAAAGATTGACCCGGTTTGAATTCAGAACCAAACCAATGTCCGGAGGATCTTGGTTCCATACGAATAGCTTCCACCGGGCAAATCCTGGCGCAGAAGCCACATCCCTCGCAATGCAGAGGAATGACCTGATAATCATCATTGATGGCCTCAAAACGGCAAACTTCTTTACAAAGACCACAGCTGGTGCAGATTTCTTCCTCTATACATGCACTGTAACCGGCACTGAAATCATACCCGACAATGTTATCCGGTTTTAATAAAATCGGCAGATTGGAGGCATCAACATCGTAATCACAAGCGATGCAGTTGTCGGTCAGGGCAATAAATGAAGAGGTAAGTGAAGTTTTGCCGGTGCCGCCTTTGCCGCTTATAAAAAGGATTTCTTTCATGATGATACCTCCCTTATATGGTGCAAGATGTCGGCGATGATACCGCGCAGCGCAGGCATGGCTAATAAAGGATCCATGCCTTGCATATAAGCCCGGGCCAATTCTGCACTAAAAGGAATCCTTGCCAGGATCGGGAAGTCCCAGTTCGCTGACAAATCAAGCAGATCCCCGTCATCTCCCTGCCAGCGATTAATTACCATTCCGCCAGGCATACCCAGCATTTTAACAGCTTCCAGGGATAGTTCCAAATCATGCGTCCCAAAAGGGGTAGGCTCAGTTACCAGCATACAGTAATCACTGCCTCTTATGGCTTCGATCATCGTACAGGTTGTACCGGGTGGACAATCAACCAATCTTACGTTTGCTGAAGGCGCTTTGTTTTTAGCCGCTTTAATGAGTGGGGGGCTTTGGGCTTCGCCTATATTCAGCCTGCCGGCTAAGAGGGTGCCGCATCCCGGTAACTGAGCCTTTTCAATAACCCCGATAGGATGAATGGTTTCATCGATAGCCGCATAAGGACATAAATAACTACAGGCACCACAGGAGTGACATAATTCAGGAAAGACCATCACCTTGTTCTCAAGCACGACCAAGGCATTGAATTTACATATCTCAGCACATAAACCACAGAAGGTGCAATAGTCAGGCAAGATCTGCGGAACCAGGCGATGGACCGTGGTGGTTGCCGATATGGGCTGCATAAATGCCAGGGCAGCGTTGGGCTCCTCCACATCAGCATCAATCAGGACAGCGTTTCTCTCCGCCAAAACCTTGATTATACAGGTGGAAAGCAGTGTCTTTCCCGTACCGCCTTTACCGCTGGCGATCGCAATTTGCATGACCGACTCCTTCCTAGTGGTGGCAGTCTCCTGCGTGAGCATGTTCAGAACAGACTGCTCCCGTACTTTTCAATTCGCCTTTTTCATACAAGGCGATAACATCCTTGATGCTTCCCGATACTCCAACAATTAAATCGATCCCGCTGGCAGCAAAGAGTTCCTGGGCTCTGCCGCCCATTCCGCCAGCAATCACCAGCTGAGCTCCTTGTTCTTTTAGAAAGCCGGGCAGGAAACCCGGTGTGTGTCCGGGATTAGGTAAAGAGGTTAATGATTTAGTATCTGTGTCATACATGGCAAACATTTCACAATGTCCAAAATGGGGACAAACCATGTTGCCTTCAGCCGGAATAGCTATTAACATGTAAAACTACCTCCTGTTTTCAATAAGTTTTTAATTTTCCTAATCATGACTTTTGCATAATTTTTGCTAAAAAGATGTTCAATATTACTGTCCCTTTGTTGTCTGGTAAACAAGAGAGCCGTGTCAGACTGTTTTGCTGCTGATCAATTGTTGGGGGTTAATAATTCCTGCAGTTCACCGTCTTCGTAGCTTTTGAGAGCCTCGGCAACGGTTTTGCCGGTTATGCCGGAAAAAATTTTTATGTCGGCCTGTTCCAATACAGCAAATGCTTTCGGTCCAATACGTTGGGAAAGAATCAAGCCAACTTTATTTTCCGCGAGTTTCTGTATGGCTCCTGTACCAGCGCCGTGGGCTGATTCTGTACTGGTATTGGACAAAGGCGCATATGCTTTCGTTTCCGGATCCCAAATCATAAAATAGGCACATCGTCCAAACCTTTCATCCACAATCGATGCGGGTGTAGATCCAGTCGAACATATAGCGATTTTGCAAGACATTTTCATTTCACATCCTTTCGTTACGTAAAAAGTAGTGAGCATATGTTCATAATCTAATTTATATAATATGCCGCTGCTGCTCCAGTGTCAAGCCTGAGGATTTTTTTATCTGCCGGGCTTTTATTTATATAACTTTCAATACTAATCCATTGGAGCGTAAAGCATAAAACCGGGGCGATTGTCAGCCGGGTACTGGGAAGGAACTCAAAAACTTTACGTATTCGGCGGGGTACTGGCAAGAAAGCGGCAGATCAAATCAAACCAGGTTAACCGCTGCAGAAATGGATCGATGGGTTAAAATGCTAAAGGATTTTTGCGGCAGAACGGATTAATATTGCTTTAATCAAATATTTTTAATAAAATGATAATGATAATAGTTATCAATTGGTGGAGTTTATGCATATGAAATATGGAATATGGAACCTGGCAGGACTCTGATAAGCATATTTTAAATGCGATTATTAATTCCTCTCTTAAAAAGCTGAGGTGATATATTTGAAACTGATTTTGGTGGGAAACCCCAACGTAGGAAAGAGTTCGGTTATAAACACACTTACCGGCAGTCATTTTTTTGCCTCTAATTACCCCGGTACATCAACGGAAATTGAAAAGGCAATATTAAAAATAAACGGGACCGAATTTGAGTTCTATGATACGTTGGGCGTTTATTCAATCTATTCGGATCGTGAAGAGGGCAGGGTTACCCGCAGTCTTTTAGAGGAAGACCGCCATGATTTGATTATTAATATCGTTGATGCCAGCAATCTGGAAAGAAATCTGGTTTTAACCTATGAGCTTCTTGAACGGGGATATTCTATACTGGTGCTGCTCAATCAGGTTGATCGGGCGCGCGATTTGGGTATTCAAATTAATGTGGCAGAACTTACCCAAATATTACAAAGTCCGGTTATTGCATTTTCCGCAACAAATAATGAAGGAGTAAGTGAGTTCAGGCAATTTCTGGAGCAGCTGATCATAAAGCCGCATGCAGCTGAGGATAAAATCAGCCAACAGAAAGGTCAGCAGCGCCTCATTTTGACGGAAGATTTCAGTTGTTCAGGGAACTGCGGCAATTGCTCTATTTCCAAAGCAACCTGCAGCCTGGATCTGGATAGAAAGCTGGCCGAAAAAGCAAGAAAAACTGCAC
Organism: Syntrophomonadaceae bacterium; assembly: GCA_012729495.1. Classification (GTDB taxonomy): domain Bacteria; phylum Bacillota; class Syntrophomonadia; order Syntrophomonadales; family Syntrophomonadaceae; genus Syntrophomonas_B. Next base: position 7,363 of record JAAYCZ010000036.1, read on the forward strand.
AGATGGTAAGTTCGGTGAGCTCTCCTGCTTCCCACAACCTGCTTAATCGGGTACAGAACTTTATTGACCGGCCCTATATCGGAACGATTGTCTTGCTGTTGCTTGCGTATCTTGGCCTGGTAGTTCTGACTAAGTTTATCAGCTTTAGCGAAGGGCCGATCAGTTCCTTGTTGGAACCCCTGAGTAACTTGCTGCACAACTGGATTTTATCGGTTATGCCGCCCGGTTTTTTTGCGGTTGTTCTGGCCAAGGCCATACCGGAAGGCCTGGTTATCCCGTTTACCATCATCATGCCGGCGATGCTGATGGTAAGTTTGCTGATGGCTTTGCTGGAGGACAGCGGATTGCTGCCCCGATATTCGGTGGCGATGGAAAGATTCGGCCGGTTGTTTGGGGTATCCGGGCAGGCAGTTATTCCTTTGTCATTGGGTTTTGGCTGTCGGACCCCGGCGGTTATGGCTACCCGCATATTGCCCAATGATGCCCAAAGATTTATAGTAATAACCTTGCTGAGTATCGTTATACCTTGCGCTGCTACCGTGGGTGTTATTGTCATGATCAGTGCCAAATTCCAAGCCTCGCTGGCGGTCATAGTGCTGACCATGCTTATAGTAATGATGATCCTGGGAATGTTATTAAGCCGGCTAAGTCCCCGGGAGGAAGCCTTTATCTATGAGCTTCCGCCTTTGCGTATTCCCATGGCGAAGAATGTGTGGAGCAAGATCAAGCTTCGTTTTGCCGGTTTTTTTACTGAAGTTTTACCACTGTTGCTACTGATGAGCATTGCCATTCGCGCCCTTATAGAATCCCATTTGCTGGAGATATTCAACGGTATGGAGCATTTTACCAGGATGCTTTTTGGGATTCCGGCGGAAGCTTTTGTAGCCGTACTGATTACCATATTTCAAAGATACCTGGCCCCGCTGGTATTGCTCAATCTCGATCTTACTGCCCGGGAAGCAACCATTGCCCTTTCCATGATTGCTCTGTCGCTGCCATGTTTGCCGGTAATGGTAGTGACCGTGAGAGAACTGGGATTTAAAAGTCTGATCAAGATATTGCTAATGGGCTTTACTACTTCGGCTGTCGTTGGGGTCGTACTTAATCTGATTTTACCGGTTTAGGGGGAAGAGGAAATGAATTCAACGGATATGAGAAAAGGCCAGAAGGCAGTGGTTCGTTCCTTCAGCAAAGGCCAGGGCATGGAAAGAAGACTCTCCGAAATGGGAATCAGGCCGGGGACGGAAATAGAATTGCTGGAAAAACATCCTTTTAAAGGACCGCTTTTATTCCGGGTCGGGCAATCAAGAATCGTATTGGGCAGGAACATTGCCTCGAACCTGGAGGTTGAAATTCCAGATTAAACCGGCAAAAAAATGAGACTGACTTAGAAGCTGACTGCCCCAGCCTCTTATCTATCCATTGGGTGATTCCAGTTTGTTAAGCTGTTGGTTTTGCAACATCTGCACCGCTTCGGCCACACTTTTTTCATTCGCCCCGTTGAAAATATCAATACCGGCTCTTTGCAGGATAAGAAACGCTTTGGGGCCGATCCGGTTGAGAATCACTGTTTTTACGCCGGCTTGAACGAGAGCGTTGGCGCCGATGGTTCCCTGTCCCTGTTCAGCATTTGCTGCCTTGATATCCAGCAACGAAAATGCCTGGCTGACCGGATCCCAAATCCAAAAACACTGACATTTACCGAAACGTTCCCGCACCGGACTGGAAAGGTCTGTGCTTTCGGCACAAACAGCAATTTTAGCATGATTTACATTATTTTTTTCCATTGCATTCAGCTCCAGCCCACTGTCATAGAAACGGCACCCTTCCATGTAGTCCAGCTGCCGTTCACGCCGTCGGCAATGACCCTGTCCCAAACAGTAACTCCCGCCTTCAATGCGGATGGCTTTACCGTTGGCAAAGGCATCGGCGACTTTGGCATAGGCTTCGGTTAAGATACGCTGAAAGGTAGGACGGGAAACCTCCATCATGCGAGCGCAGTCTTCCTGTTCGAGATTCAGGTGGTTTTTGAGCCGAATGGCTTCAACTTCCTCGACCTTAAACACAACCTCCTGCATGTTTGCCAAAGGCACGCCGACAGGATTATATGCTTTTACCGGGGGCAAAAAAGCCACTCTTCTGCATTTTGATTCTCTGGGCAATGTGATTTACCTCGCTTATCCTGTTTCATTATGTAGATTCTATCTATAATAGCAGCGAAACGTCAAGTGAGGAGGGCTTACATTGAATCAAAGCAGAAGCGATGCTGGCTGGTGTATCTGTCTGACCGCAAGGGTCGTATTCAATGGACATGATGGTGATGTTTCCGGCCGTTGCGCTGATGAGTCAATAGTTAAAAATATTTGTTTTATACAAAAAACGGCGGATGAATTTAAATCATCCGCCGTCTTGTTTTAATTTAGCAGTTATTTATTTTACTCTTTCCCAGATTGCGGCTGCACCGTGACCATGACCGATACACATGGATTCAACGATGTAGTCTACATCAGCAAAGTCAGGATCTTTGAACATATAGAATATGTCGCAGGCGATTCTGGCACCGGTGCAGGCCAGAGGATGGCCAATGGAGATACCGGAACCCCATACATTGGTGCGATCCTTCGGTAATTTCAGCGCCATATTGCAGCAATAGTGAGCCTGAGAAGCAAAAGCTTCGTTGACTTCCCAGAGACCGATCTGATCCATGGTCATGCCGGCTCTCTTCAATACCTTGGGGATGGCCAGAGCAGGCCCGATACCCATTACATCAGGATCCAGACCAATAACCGCCCAGCTCTTCAGTCTCATAACCGGTTTTTTGTCCAGGGCTTTGGCGCCTTCAGCAGTAGCAAGTACTACACCGGCAGCCGCATCGTTGATCTGTGATGCGTTACCAGCGGTAACAGTAGCTTGGTCATCCTGGGCAAAAACCGGAGCCATGGCCGCCAGAGATTCCATGGTGGTTTCGGGGCGAACACCCTGGTCGCGGGCTACGCAGAATTCTACCAGTTCTTCACCTTTTTCAGCAGCAGCTTTGGCCAGATAATCACTGGCCACATAAGCCCCGTCTCTTTTTACTTCACCTTTGGCACCTTTGACCGGAACCTTGGCGATAATCGGAATGATTGCATCTTTGGTTTTGCCGAGTCCACCGTTGGCTGCCTGGGCAGCTGCGCATTTGGCATGGGATTCACATGCCAGCTGATCCTGCATTTCACGGGTAACACCAAAACGACGAGCCACAACTTCAGCGGTATGACCCATGTTGATGGATCTCAGATCCATGTATTTGCCCAGGTCAGGATGGACATCAGCTCCGGCACCCATCGGAATATGGGACATGTGCTGGGCACCGCCGGCGAATTCAACGTCTCCGCCCCAACCGGTAGCCATCATGGAAGATGCGAAGGTAATCGCATTCAATCCTGATGCGCAGAAACGGTCAACCGTACATCCCGGAACATCATAGGCACCATCGGAAAGGATCCAAGCGATACGGCCCTGGTTCAGACCCTGTTCCATAAAAGCATTGGCGGTGGCAGCCCAGACCACGTCATCAATTAATTCAGCCTGTTTGGCTTTGTCTTCGCAGCCGATTCTTTTTCTGAGTTCCTTGAATACGATCGCTGACAATTCATCAGCGCGGACATTGGTAAACCAGGATTGTTTTCCTGCACGGGCAACAGCGGTACGTGCAGCTTCTACAACAAATACATCTTTCATTTAAATATTATCCTCCTTTATAAATAAAATTAATCTTTTGTTTTTACAGGTTCGTAAAAACATCCCACTCAAAGGTAAATAGTTCTAGACAAAAGCTTAAATTCCTGCTTGGCTGCATTAATAAAATAAGTATTTTTAATAAAAATGACCAAATAGTAATAATTTATATTTGTCAATCCATATTTTTTTGAGCAATGAGGTGAATCAAAACTAACCATAAAATAACATAATCCCCAAAAACAAGCCCAGGGCGTATCGCGAAAGTAAAATGGTCTTGCTTGATTTATGTTATTTATGGGTTTTTAGGCGGAGTTATATTCTACCGTTCAGACTCCTGAGATAGCCTCATTGATTTTGAAAAATTGTTGAAAAATTATTGCCCGAGAAAATGTATTAAAATATATTGAATGTGTTATACTGTTTTAAAAGAATTTAGGTAATACACATTGGGTGAAAGGGGACTAGTCATGGAAGAACTGACCAAACAAGTGAAATTTGAAATGCTCAGAACCTTATTATGGTTGGCAGTTGCCCTCGGTATTGGTATTGGTGTTTATTATCTCATATGGTAACAGAGAATATTTGAAGGACTTTTCTATTTTTGCATTCATAAAGTAATGAACCCCTGCTAAAAGAAGTTGTCAGCAGGGGTTTAATAATTATTTTTGGGAATTATCTGGTATGAATATGCAGATGAATATAAATCGTTTTTATAATTTAAAATTTTATTGGTTATTGTTGACAATATGATGAGGTCTCATTATAATCATAAATAGATACCCAAGGGGGGTATAAAAATGAAGCAGGAAATAAATGATCAGGATTCGCGCAAAAAAGTCTTGATAAGACTGAGAAGGATTGAAGGACAGGTACGCGGCGTACAGCGTATGATTGAAAACGAGGCTGAATGCAGCGAGATTATGAATCAAATTGCTGCCATAAAGTCTGCTGTTAATCAAGTGGGCCTGTTGGTATTTGAAAATCATGCCCGCGAATGCATTGCCCGCTCACTTAGCGAAGAAGATAATGAGCAGAGCTTTGACGAAATCGTTAAAATGATGGGCAGGTTTATTAAATGATCAACAGTGCAGCAATCAAAAATTAAAGGAGGAATATTTATGTCAAATGTAAAAGCAGTTAATGCAGATGGTTTTGATAACGAAATATTAAAAGCCAGCAAACCGGTACTGGTGGATTTTTGGGCTCCCTGGTGCGGGCCGTGCAAAATGTTGGGGCCGATTGTGGATACTCTGGCTGATGAAAACAAGGAAAAGCTGGATGTAGCCAAAGTTAATGTAGATGATAACAAATCACTTGCAGCCCAATTTGGTATAAGAAGTATACCTACCCTGCTTTTCTTTAAAAACGGACAGGAAGTAAAACGGGTGGTTGGTGCCCAGGGCAAACCGCAATTGCAAAAATTGATTAATGAAGTAATAGGATAAATCAAAACAGCATGGCTGGATGAAAACAGTCTGCCTTTTATAGGGTAGGCTGTTTTTTTCTATATACGAAATGAACAGGAGCAATTATTGTGCCGATTATTACCATGGTAACATTCAATATCCGATACAGTCTGGGTATGGGGGTTGATCTGCAAAAAACTGCTTAGATTATGAGTAAATGCCAGGCCGACCTGATTTATCTGAAGGAAGTCGAGCATGGCAGAATGCACAGCGGCTTTAAGGGCCAGTCCGCCTGGTTAGCTGCCAACCTGATATGAAGGTTTTGGCCAAAATAACTTTTTAATATATATTTTTATTTTCCAGGCAGCTTTTTAATAAAGTCCCTGATTTTTTGTTCATAACCATTGCTGCCGGGTTTATAGAAAGTGGCCTTGCCCAGTTCCGGGGGCAGATAGCTTTGTTCAACATAGCCGCCGAAGTCGTGGGGATATTTATAGCCGATCCCTTTGCCCAGCAGGGAACTTGCTTTGGAATGGGAAGTGTCGGCAATATGCGCGGGTACGGTGATCTTTTCCTGCTGCCGTACGGCGTCGATGGCGGCGTCGATCGCCGTTTTGCTGCTGTTGCTTTTAGGGGCACTGCACAGATAGATGACCGCTTCAGCCATGGGAATACGGGCTTCCGGCAGACCGACATACTGCACGGCATCGGCCGCTGCATTGGCCATGATCAGGGCAAAAGGATCAGCCAGACCTATATCCTCGGCCGCATGCACGATCAATCTCCGGGCAATAAATTTCGGATCTTCTCCGCCTTCCAACATAATCGCCATCCAATATAAAGCAGCGTCGGCATCAGAGCCGCGGATACTTTTTATGAAGGCAGAAATGCAATCATAATGCCAGTCGCCGCTGCGGTCATACTTGACGATCAGTTTGCCGCAGATTTTTTCCAGCAATGCAGGGGTGATGAGCAAGCGGCCTTGTGCATCGCTGTAAGAACTGCTCAGCGTGTCCAGGATATTCAGTATCATGCGTGCGTCTCCTTGGGCAGCCTGAATCAGCAGGTCGAAGCTATCATCGGCAAAGGTTATTTCCAGTTGCCCGAGTCCCCTCTCCCTGTCCTCCAGTACCCGTTTAACGATCTGGGTCAATGCATCACGATCCAGCGGATGCACCATGTATACTTTCATCCGTGACAGCAGGGCGGAATTTAGTTCATGCAACGGGTTCTCGGTGGTTGCGCCGATCAGCGTCAGCGTACCGTCTTCCACGAAAGGCAGCAGCACATCTTGTTGTGATTTATTGAAACGGTGTATTTCGTCAACAAAGAGGATGGTATTTTGTTGGTAATACTTGCGCCGCTCCCCGGCATCAGCAGCCATTTTGCGGATATCATTAACGCCCGCAGTCACCGCCTGCATATATTCAAACCGGGACTTGGTAACAGTGGCTATCGTCCGGGCGATGGTGGTCTTTCCGGTTCCGGGCGGGCCGTAAAGGACAAAGGAATGCAGCTTGTCCCGTTCAATTGAATTTCGCAAAGGGCTGCCCGGAGCCAGCAAATGATCCTGCCCGTAAATTTCATCGAGATTACCGGGCCGCATTCGCCAAGCCAGCGGTGCAGATTCTGACTGCATTTTTTCGCTGCTCAGGCTGAACAGATCCATATTATTTTGCCTCCCTGCCTTTTAATCCCCGCCTGTATTGCGATAATTATAGAACATTTGTTTATTTCCTGCAAGCGGCCTTCCCCTGGGCAGCCTTTAGGCAAGACCCCTTCCTTCCGGATGGTGAGCACTTATATCTGTATTATTTTTTGTGGATAAGGCAAGAATAGCAGCAGGAATATAACGGCTTATCAGCAGGGAGGACTACACCTTGAAACTGCGCAATCTGATCAAGCTACCGCTGCTGGATGGTCATACGGCAGAAAAACTGGGGGAAATTGAAAGAGCTGTCATCGGCGATGATTTTAGAATTCTTTATTTGGTTATGCTCAGTAATAATGGGATTGTCTGCCGGGTTTCCGGCGATGATCTAACCATTAACGATGATGCGGTATTAATTTATGAACGGGCGAGTATTAAACTGTTTCCGGATGGGGAACAATTGTCAATATATGATGATAAACTGGGTGATCTGATTTTTGATGATCAGGGCAGGGAGTTAGGCCAGGTCAGTGATTTTATTATTGACCGTGAAAACAAGGAAGTATGGGGTGTTGAGGTGTCAGGAGGAATCATGCAGGATCTGCTGGATGGACGCTGCGAAATCCCCCTGGCGCAGTTACATTGGGCCACCCCCGCAAATATCATTTATGAGCAGGAAGGGAATGAGCAATATGACCATTAAATGTCCGGTTTGCGGTGGACTGCAGGTAGGCAGGGTGGGCAGTGACCAATATTACTGCTGGAACTGTTTCCTGGAATTCAATTTTGCCAAAGGTCGGGTCAATCTATATGAAGTTGCCGAGGACGGAAGCCTGCTGGCCATTGATGAATCAGCCGGAATCATTTAGAGAGGCGTGAAAACAGGGTGCTTCTGAAGAATAAAGTATTCCGGTATATAATTTTTGGGGTGGTGGCTTTCGCCACCCTTTGCTTTGTTTATCTGGTCAGGGAAGTGGTTTACACCTTCCTGGCTGGCGCCCTGCTGGCCTATTTCCTGTTTCGGCCGGTCGTTTTTATTGAGCAGCGGGGGCTGCCAAGAATATGGGGGATTGTCATTATTTATCTGTTGCTGGCAGCGCTAGCCGCTCTTTTGTTGTGGATTGCAGTGCCCCGCTTAATAAAGGAACTAAACGAGTTTGCCGCTATGATGCCGGCTTATGCAGCCCAGTTGGAGGATATATCAGGACGCATGCATAATTTACATTTACCCGGCAAGCTGGATCTTATGTTGCAGGATAACACCGCCAGAATTGAAAATTTTATCTTTGCCCAGCTTAAAGGTATGGTCAACGGCATCTATGCATTTTTCAGCAAAGCTCTGGTTATCGTGTTTGCTCCGATTCTGGCCATTTATATTATTAAAGACTGGGAAAAAATCAAAGCGGCGCTTTTATTTATTTTACCCCCGGCATCGCGGCGGGAAGCGCTGATTTTAACCGACCGGATTGACTCAGTCTGGATTGAATATTTAAAAGGACATCTGCTCGTGTCTGCGCTGGTGGGGTTGGCTACTGGCATCGCTGCCTTGATTATCGGGGTGGAATTTGCTCTGGTAATAGGTATTATCGCCGCACTCACCAATCTGGTTCCCTATTTTGGCCCGATTTTAGGGGGGATTCCGGCTATTGCCCTGGCCCTGGTGCAGTCATGGCAGGACGGACTGTATATGGCCATCGCCATTATTCTCATCCAACAGTTGGAGTCCAATTTACTTACGCCCAAAATAATCGGGGACAAACTTGGCATGCATCCTCTGATCGTGGTTTTTGCCTTGCTGGCCGGCGGAGAGCTGTTGGGCATTTTAGGTATGTTGATTGCGGTGCCGCTGACCGCTGCGCTGCGAATCATTATTTCGTCTGCTTATTTAAAATTTGTTGAATGAGATTTTGCCGATTTATCTTTGCTCCCGACGGTATTGATATAATGATGTTACAGGAAGATAATAGTGCCATATCCTTGCATTTTTAAAAAATGCTTTCATTATAAATTATTGTATTGGGCAAAATCATTACATAAGTAAGCTTGTTGACATACTTGTCTGAATCTATGAAAATAGTTAGGAAAGAATTCGAGGGTAAGAGGAGGCCAATCTGGTGTGGACGAGCAGTGAAATCCGCCAAAGTTTTTTAAAATATTTTGAGAATAAAGGTCATACGATCGTGGAGAGTTCTTCACTGGTTCCGGTGAATGACCCAACTTTGCTCTTTACCAATGCCGGCATGAATCAATTCAAGGATGTCTTCCTGGGGATTGACCGGCGCAATTATGTAAGGGCCACCACTTCGCAAAAATGCGTTCGGGCGGGCGGCAAACATAATGATTTGGATACGGTAGGAAGAACCCCGCGGCATCATACGTTTTTTGAGATGCTGGGTAATTTTTCGTTTGGCGATTACTTTAAGCGCGATGCGATTAAATATGCCTGGGAATATCTGACCGAGGAAATCAAACTGCCTAAAGAAAAGCTATGGGTTACGATTTACGAGGATGATGACGAGGCTAATGAATTATGGCAGCAGGTAACGGATGTCCCGGGGAATCGCATTATCCGAATGGATGAAAAAGATAATTTCTGGAGCATGGGCGATACCGGACCCTGCGGGCCTTGCAGTGAGATTCATTATGACCGCGGGCAAGAATATTCCTGCGGCCATCCCCAATGCGGCCTGGGGGTTTGCGATTGTGACCGCTGGTTGGAGATCTGGAATCTGGTTTTCATGCAGTATAACCGGGATGAACAGGGGGTCATGACCCCTTTGCCTCGGCCCAGCATTGATACCGGCATGGGACTGGAAAGAATCAGCTGCATTTTGCAAGGTGTCGATAGTAATTTTGATACCGATCTGTTTATTCCCCTGATTAAAGCGGTTGAGAACTTAAGCGGCCAAAAATATGACCCGGGTGAGGGCGGATTTGCTTTCCGGGTAATTGCCGACCACAGCCGCGCCTGCACTTTTTTGATTGCGGACGGGGTTTTGCCCAGCAATGACGGACGTGGTTATGTACTGCGCAGGATCCTTCGCCGGGCGGTACGTTTTGGCCAGTCGCTCGGGATCAATGAACCGTTTTTATATAAAAACGTGGATGTGGTTTGTGAAATGATGGCTAAAGCTTTTCCGCAGCTGAACGAAAAGCGGGATTTCGTCAAGGACGTCATCCGGCTTGAAGAAGAACGTTTTCTGGTTACCTTGAATGAAGGCGTAAAAAAAGTCGCGGAAATTATTAAAGCAGCGCAGAGCAAGGGGATAAACACCATCAGCGGCGAAGACGCTTTCATGTTGTATGATACTTATGGATTTCCGCTTGATCTGACCGAGGATATGGCGGAAGAAAATCATTTTACGGTGGACAAGGACGGCTTTAACCGCATGATGGAAGAACAGCGGCAGCGGGCCAGGTCGGCCCATAAAAACGAGAATGCATTTGCCCGGGAACAGCTTTTTGCCGAACTTTTGCGTGATACACCACCCAGTAGTTTTTGCGGATATACCAGGTTCCAGGATGATTCCCAGGTGTTGGCGATCTTCAAAGACGATGAGCGGGTTGAATTTGCCGCCGATGCTGATATTATTATCGTGACCTCCAGCACCCCCTTCTATGCTGAAAGCGGTGGCGAAGTGGCTGATACCGGTACGATCACTGCCGGAAGCGGTCAAATGGAAGTAACTGATGTACAGAAAATCGCCGGCTGGATACTCCATTTCGGCAAACTAACCGGCAGTTTACGTCAGGGAGATGAGGTCCATCTGCAATTGGATTCGGCCCGGCGTATGGATATTTCCAGAAACCATACTGCTACCCATCTTTTGCATCGGGCTTTACGCATGACCATCGGTGAACATGCCCAACAGAAGGGATCCTTGGTCGAGCCTGAACGACTACGTTTTGATTTCTCCCATTTAAGCGCTTTAAGTGAGGATGAACTGTCCC
>JAAYCZ010000334.1 GCA_012729495.1 Syntrophomonadaceae bacterium
CGATCCTGGATAACACAGGCGATTAAAACAGAGGAAAGTAAACACACATCCCCCAGCAGGTAACCCCAACCTGACCATGACCAGCCTTGGGCATAATTTTATTGTGTCGCTGTCTTTCGTTCTGCTACAATTACCATAAGCTGGTTAAGCATCAATGAAAGAGGTGATTTCCCATTATGTATCAAGTTCTCTCCAAATTGGATATCCAAACCCGAATAACCCAGAATTACTGGTCGGCTGAAAGGGTTGATGCCAATTCTGATGTCCAGGTGATCAGTACTACAGCAGGCAGGACTCATTTTGTGGCTCTCAGCCATGATAACCGAATATGGGTTTGTATGCCCAAAGATAATACGGAAACCGGTAATCAACTGGAACAGACGGCTCTGTCAAGTATTGTGGTAGCTTTGAATACCGGACTACAGGATGAATTGCTCATCTTTGGCGCCAGGGTAAACTTTTTGCAGGTAATAAGGGAGGAAGCGCACGGTTTATCCGCGCCGGTGGAGTTCACTTTGGCTCCTCCGGGCAATACCAGCAGAATTGCCCGGATCTTTACCCGGAAAATTGGCCGTAATATGTACATCGGTATTCTTTATCAATACGGGGAAGAGGAGCGATATACTTTTTCCTTTTGCATTTGGGATATGCTTTCACCCAACCCGCCGTTTATCAATACCAATCTGACTACAGATACCCTGGAGTGTGCCTGGTGGGGAGAAACCGAAGATGACCTCGTATTCGTGACCATCACTGACGATACTTTAGTTTCTTACGATATCAATACTTTTAAAATTAATTATGCGGCCATTGCCACCGGGCCCAAGGTAAAAAAACTGGATACCACGGTTGCAGGAAATGGCGATAAGGTATTGTATGCTTTACTGGATGATGGGAAATTGTACCGTCTGCGCCAGGAGAATGACCGCTTGTTTTGGAATCCTTTGCTGAACGAGGTTGATCCTCGATGCTTCGATAATTTTAAGGTGGCCTATGTGGGAGAACATCTGCATGTTTTCGCCAGTGCCAATAGGATTCTATACCATCTGGAAAACCGTGATGAAAATATGACTTCGGCTTTTCTTCCCATAGCCCGGAATCTCACGGCTTTTTCCCTGGATAAATGTAACAAACATGAGTTAAACCTGGTACTTATGAAAGAATGTGTTCCCGCTGATGATAGCGTTAATTTTGGTTTTGTTGCCACCAACAACGGAATTGAGCATATCCGCTACAACAGTGATTCGGAACAATGGGACAGCGGAAGTATTATGGTTAAGTCGGCCAATCAAAAAATATATGAATATAATGCCTATGCCAGTGAAATCACCTTTTTTACCGAGGAAGGAAACCCCTGCCCGGGTCTGAATCTGGAGCTGTGGACTCCCGAATACAAGGAACTGTCCGTAAATGACCGTATCTACAAGGTAAGTCCCGACCATAAAATTACAACACGAACTGATATGATGGGCAAACTGCATATAGTTCAATCGGCGACCTCTCTGAACTCGGCTGATATCGTTTTTAGAATAGCCGGGGCAGATGATGATAATCACTATGTAATCAAACAGAATGAAAAGCACAAGGAGAAGCTTTCTAATATTACGGCCCAATCTCTCCTGGAAGCCAGGAAAGATGACGGTTCCTATCTGATTGCCCAGGAATACCGGCAAGAGCAAGTCCTAAACCATGTGGCCGATGCCATGCATCGTGTCCTCAACGCCAGCCTGCCGGATCGGAAAATGCAGATCAGCAATTCGCTGATTGCCCATAATTCACCCCTGGACATTTGCTGCTATAACAGTGACCCCACCATGATGTTGAATCGAATTCCCAATCCTCGGGCTATCGGGAGTTTCGAAATTGTGTTTACGGATAATGATGTGCTTTTCAGAACCCTGAGCGCGGAAGAATATAATAATGCATGTTTGGAAGCCGAAAACGGCTTTTTTTCTTTCTTCAAGGATATGTTTCGGGCTATTGCCGATGGTATCGTAAAGGTAACCAAAATCGTGGTAAATGCAGTGGAGGAGGCTGTTAACGCCACCATTCATTTTGTTGAAGACGCAGTTGCAAAGATAGGCAATTTTGTTATCAACACGGTACAGGAAGTCGTTAATCTGGCTGAGTCTATTTTTACCGCCATTAAAACCTTTTTTGTTGATATCGTCCACTGGTTGGGCATCCTTTTTAACTGGCAAGACATCCTTAAAACCCAGGAGTTTCTTGGTCAAGCGTTAAACGATACTTTCCGCCGGATGTCTGTGGTTATGAAAGAGAATCGCGGCAAGGTACAAGCCCGGTTCAAGACTGCTGAAAAGGAAGTGCAGGATGCTTTTGCCACCATAAAGGCTAAACTCGACCCGTCCATAAATATCCGCCAGGGGCCGGAGGAAAGGAGTCCAGACGACCCCTATCTGGTGGGTTCGTCCAATAATATCGTACATAGCAAATTAATGGCTAACGGCAACCAGACCGGCCTGATTGATGATGGTCAGCTCGAAAACATCAATATGGACATTTTAGACCGCCTGTTATTAAAAATACAGGAAGTCACCAGTTCTACCGGAACCAGTCTGCAAAAAGCGCAGGATTATTTCGAAAAAGCAATAGCCAATGAATTGGTTCTGCAAAATATATTATGCGGTATGGTAGAAATGGTGGAAGCACTGGTAGAAGCAGTTCTTTCCGCCACCGAAGCCGTAGTTTTAACTATTATAGACGGAATCGAGGAATTGCTGAGTCTGCTTAGCATTTGCCTGAATACAAAGATTAAAATCCCCTTCCTGAGCGAGCTTTTTTATAGCCTGTGCCACCAGGAAATGACCATTTTAAATGTGGGCACTCTATTGCTGGCTGTTCCCATTACCGTGATATACAAAATTATTTCCGGAGGTCAGGCACCTTTTGCAATAGAACTATCCCGGGATAGGCAGAGCAATTCTGTATCCGCTAAAGCCGCTTATATCATCAGTGCTGTTTGTGCCGGTATATTCTATGTATTAGGTGCGGTTCTGGAATGTTTTGAAGTCTACGAAATATCCAAACTCTTATTTGGGATATTAGCATTTTCAACTATTGCTGCCGGTTCATTGTGGCTGGGATTTTCAACCGATCTGAGTGCTGCTGCCAGTTCGGAGGCCGTATTAGGGGTATTAATCGTGGGCATATTATGTCTGGCGGTGGATGCCGGACTGTATATAGCCCGCTTTTTTGACCGACCACTTCCGGTAGGGCCGGAAGAGATGGATAGTTCCGAGGAAAGCCAGGATTTTGATGTGGATAAGTATAAGTATATATCCGCCATATTGGATGGCATCATGGGTGTCGTATCCATATGTGTTGGCACCTGGTATTTTATTGCGGAACTGATAAACCCCAAACCCAAAAGTGACTTAACCAAAGCTTTTGTGGTTATTGGGTCGGTAGTGCCGGGATTGGCCTCGACATGCAAATTTGGCAATCTGGCGGAAAAAACAAAGCCCAATCTATGTTTCGGTCTGAGAGCAGTTTCTTATATTTGCGGAGCTGCAGTGACTGTGGTCTACGCAGTAATGGCAGTTAAAGAGCCCAAGCCTCAGCTAGCATTACAGGGAGATATGCCTTATGTCTTTGCTTGAGTTGAAGGAGATCATGACTGCCCAGGAGCGCTACCGGGCAGAGAAGCCCGGGACGCTGCCGGATGACCTCTATTTACGCAGATGGACGAGCCCTGCTCTCAATACGGCACCGGATATCTGGATTGCAGGAAACGTATCGCTGCCTGATATCCAAAAGCTCAGTGAAAACTATGCCACCGGCAGCTCAGATGTTTCTCTGCAGTCGCGTCAGGATAACTATATTTATGTGCGAGCCAGGAATAATGCCTCAGAACCAAGGCGGAGGAGGGTTGCGCAATTGTATGCGGCAGAACTGGATTTGATTATGTGGCCCCACTCCTGGAAAGAAATCTACACCGATAGCGGCTCCAATATTTCACCCTTTGCTACGGTTGCTCCTCAGGCTGTAGCGGTAGCAACCGAAACCTTTGTATTTCCATATGTGATGCCGGCTACTTCCGGATATACCCTGATTGCCCAGATCAACGATTTAAGCAACCAGTTGAATCCTAAACCACAACAGTCCACCCCTCTGGATATGGCAGCATTTAATGCCGATCCCCTGTGGGCCAGCACTAATACCTGCCTTATCCCTGCTCAGGGGTATGTGGTTAAAATGGACACCAGATTGACTACCGCCTCCACGCCCAAAGCCGGAGGAACCTATTTAATAACCCTTGATGTCAAAGGCTGTGTGGGCACAGAGGTAGAGCTTAAAGGTAGCACGGCGGACAGTAAGGGCAAGCCCATCCAGTTTCGCAGCCAGGTAACTGCTGATGGACGTTTTTTTGGCTCAAGCTATTATTTGGAGCCTGGTTTTAATGCCTATATTTCCCTGTATATTTATACCGATGATATGAAAAAGGCGGAGCAGGCCGAGCTGACTTTTACCAGCAGCTATCAGGCCAGCGGCAATGATATCCAGAGGGCGGTGGAGATGGGCTTGATTGCCGGCGACATCAGTCTGGATGCGTTTCATTCCGGCTACATCGAAGAAGCAAAACCCTTTATGGCCCTTCGTTCTTTAAAACTATGTGCAGGTGGGAAGTAATGACTAATATGGGTATGACATTTTATTCTAATGAAGAACTTCCTGATGACCTTTATATGCATAAAACCGATAGTTGTTACAAACATATGCATGGTTTGCCGGAATGGTATAATTTTAATGCCCCGTGCATTCTTGCCCACCCGGCAGATTCCTCCAGCATTAAGGAAGGATACAGCAGTTGGGCGCTCAGAGCCCGCAGGTTCACCACCGGGGTGGAGTTAAATGTCAGAATAGCAGCATCTAATAATGCCAGCACACCTAAAAGCAACCGAATTGCCTGTCTGTATTATGTGGAAAAAGACTACTTGCCTTTTACCGCTCACTGGCAGGAGGTCAGGACATACCAGGGCAACCTGCTCTCCGACTTCGGCACTGTTGACCCGGGTCAAAGAGTTTTGGCCCAGGATAGTTTTAAGCTGATACTGCCTGTAAATGGGGACTATTATATCATCGCGCAGATTAATGATATTGAGAACAGGCTGAATCCCAAGCCCCCCTCCACCAGGGCCATTGATTTGGAAAAGCTTCATCAGAGTTATTTATGGAGCGTTCTTGATACTGCCAATCCGTATTATATTACTGGCTGAAGCGACCAGGGGAGGGATATTATGGGAAAAAAGAGCAAAAACCGATTTATAGCCCTGCTTAATCTAAATGCACCACGCTTAAAATGGAAATCTCAATACTGGTAGTTGCCCCCGTCATTTGCGTTGCGGTAAATCCATAAAATCACCGTCACTGATTCGGAACGACACAGGGGTCGTTCCCTACACTTCTACATTACTGCACAGTTTTCTTAAACTGCGACACAGTTATCTTAATAGTGGCCTAGACAGGAAATAATATTTATATTGTTTCCTTCAATAGAATAAATCAGCCTGTGCTCATTATTGATTCTTCTACTCCAAAAACCGGATAATTCATGCTTTAACGGTTCTGGTTTTCCAATACCCATATTACCGTTGCGTTCAATGTCTTTAATTAACTCATTAATGCGTTTTAAGATTTGCCGATTTTCATTTTGCCAATACAGGTATTCTTGCCAGGCCGTATTAGTAAAGATTTTA
>JAAYCZ010000335.1 GCA_012729495.1 Syntrophomonadaceae bacterium
GATGCGCTTGATGAAGAACTGAGGCAAATGGCTCTTACTGCGTATAAGGAAGCAACCGATAAATTGGATAAACTTGATTTCTCTGCTTATCTTAATGCCGTTTCCCGCCTGGTTTCCCGGGCCAACAAATATATTGATGAAACCGAACCTTGGAAACTGGCCAAAGATGAAGCAGGGAAAAAACGTCTGGCTACCGTCATGTATAATCTGGTCGAAGCAATTCGGATCGCATTGATCTTGACGGCACCGGCGATGCCAGCCTTGATTGAAAGGGCCAATCAGCAGTTGAATATCTTTGATCTGGAAAAGCCCTTGCTATGGGAAGATGGCGGGGTTTGGGGAATAACACCGGTGGGAGCAAGGGTTAGCAAGGGTAAAGCTTTGTTCCCGCGGATTGATATCAAAACATTGGAGGAAAATGAAGTGGAGGAAAACAAAGCCCCTGTTGAGCCTATTAAAGAGGAAAAAGCTACTCCTGTTGCGGAAGTTAAAGAAGAGAAGACCTATATAACGATAGAGGAATTCGCCAAGATGGACTTGCGCGTGGCTGAAGTCATTGGTTGTGAGAAGATGGAGAAAGCAGACAAACTGCTGATCCTCAAACTCAAGGTAGGAGAAGAAGAACGCACGGTTGTGTCAGGAATTGCCCAGCACTACAAGCCGGAAGATTTGATTGGCAAGAAGGTAGTCCTGGTGGCCAATCTTAAACCCAGTAAATTAAGAGGCGTAATGTCTGAGGGTATGATTCTGGCCGCTTCTGATGAAGGTCATCAGAACTTGGAAGTATTGACACTGCAATCCGAGCTGCCTTCCGGCAATCGGGTCAAATAGCAATCAAGTTCAAGATTTGCTTATAAACAGACTATGACAGCTGACCAATAAACCAGCAGGGAGAAAAATATGCTAATTGATACTCATGCCCATTTACAGGATGAAGATTTAAAAAAAGATTTGCAACAAGTTTTAAACCGCGCCAGAGAAGCCGGGGTGGAAAAAATAATCTGTGTCGGCTATGATTTGGCTTCGTCCCAGGAAGCTTTGTTGTTGGCCCGCAAATATCATGAGGTTCATGCGGTAGTGGGAATCCATCCGCATGATGCCCAAAGCCTGAATCCTGACGTAAAGGAAAAGATATTTAGTATGGCCCGGGATCAAAGAGTGGTCGCCATTGGCGAAATCGGGCTGGATTTTTACCGCGATTTATCGCCGCGTGACATCCAGCGGCAGGCCTTTCGCGAACAGATCAAAATGGCGCAGGAGATAGGCAAACCCATCGTAATTCATGACCGGGATGCACATCAGGAAGTTATGGAAATAATTAAAGCTGAAAAAGCCGGCAGAAACCAAGGCATTATGCATTGCTATTCCGGCGCCCTGCCGATGGCTGCCGAACTTATTAAATTGGGCTTCTATATTTCATTTGCCGGCCCTCTGACTTTCAAGAATGCGCATAAAGCTCACGAGGTGGCAGCTAAAATACCAATGGACAGAATTCTAATTGAAACTGATTGTCCGTACTTGTCTCCGGAGCCGTTTAGAGGCAAATTAAACGAACCTGCCAATGTAAAATACGTGGCTGCGAAACTGGCCGAACTTAGAAATAAAAGTGTTGACGAAACAGCTTATCTAACCAATTTAAATGCCAGAAAAGTATACCGGATCAAGGATTAACGGATAGCAGGTATTTTTCATGTACAAGTTGGCTCAACACCAAAGCATAGCGGTTGTCTGTGCCTGTTCCCGGTACCTGGACAAGCGGTTTAAAAATCAAACGATAGATATTGGATGTATATGAAATGAGCAGATCGAGTTCTTTGCGGAAGAATCGATCTGCTCATTTTCCCCGTTTGTATATCTAATGTCCAAAACCTTCTATTTTCCATCCTGTCTGAGGAGATTCATAAACCATGCAGCAATCCCAAAGCTGTTTGCCATTGCCGACCGTCAATGCTTTTTTGTATTGAAGCTCCACCGTTACGCGATAATTTTTAGTGTTCTCATCAGATTCGTCAATTGCGTCGGCTTTTAATAGTTTGGCGGACTTCAGGTTGGCAAAACTTGATTTCGCTCCGCTATCAGAATCTGTTAGAGGCAGGCTGATTCCTTGGTTA
>JAAYCZ010000336.1 GCA_012729495.1 Syntrophomonadaceae bacterium
GAGATCACTGAAAAGTATCTTAAATGTGCCATGCTGAGCATCAGCGAAGTGACGATGCTATCTGGCATCTAGTGCCGAAAGCGATCAGAAGGCAAGCGCAGCGTAGCCTGAGCGTCGGTGCATCTCAAAACCAGATAAATCGTCGCTTCGTAGTCTTCGGCTCCTCAGGATGACAAAACATGTATTTTTATTGATTTTGAACCATGTAAAGGAATGTTTGTGATGCAACCAGCCGAACTGCTTCTTCCCGCAGGGGATCTCGATAAATTAAAAACTGCCGTACTCTTTGGTGCTGATGCAGTCTATGCCGGCGGCAAGGAATACAGTCTGCGGGCCGCTGCTGGCAATCTGAGCCTTTCGGAAATGGAGGAAGGCTTAAATTTTGTGCATAAAAAAGGTAAAAAACTTTATGTTACAGTCAATATTCTGGCTCATAACCGTGATTTAAAGGATCTGCCTGCTTATCTGGAAAGGTTGGCGCAAATGGCGGTGGACGGATTGATCATTGCCGATCCGGGCGTTATCAAACTGGCCCTAAAATATGCCCCTGAAATCCCGATAACGGTAAGTACCCAGGCCAATATAACCAATTATGAAGCGGCTGCATTTTATAAAGAGCTGGGTGCACAGCGCCTGGTGCTGGCCCGCGAATTGTCTCTGGACGAGATCATCACCATCAAAGAAAAGGCTGAGGTTGAACTGGAGGTATTTGTGCACGGGGCCATGTGCGTTTCCTATTCAGGCCGCTGCCTCCTGTCCCATTATATGACCGGCCGCAGTGCCAATACCGGCGAATGCGCCCATCCCTGCCGTTATCAATATCAACTGGTGGAAGAAAAACGACCGCATGAATACTTTCCCATTGAAGAAGATGAGCGTGGCAGCTACATATTAAACTCCCGCGATCTCTGTTTGCTCCCGCATATCCCGCAATTGGTGCAGGCCGGGATCGATTCCTTCAAAATCGAAGGCAGAATGAAAAGCGCCCTCTATGTAGCGGTTACGGCTTCGGTTTACCGCCAGGCACTGGAAGCCTTCTGCCAATCAGGCAGCGAATATAACGATAAACAGCTACGGATCTGGATGGAAGAACTGCGGAACGTTGCCACCCGGCCTTTCACCAACGGATTTATCGAAGGCGAGTCACCGCTGCTACAGGATATCGATCACACCGCCCCCACCCGGCGTACTGATTTTTGCGGGATTGTCAGAGGTTACGACCCTGACCGGGGCTGGCTGATTATTGAACAAAGAGCCAATTTCGGGCCGGGGGATGATTTGCAGCTGATGCTGACAGACGGCCGTATCCTGGATCTTGAGCTGATAGTTTTATATGATGAAAATGGAATTACACTCGACCGGGCTCGCCATCCCAAACAACTGGTTTATGTTTCTTTTCCGCAGGAAATTGCGGCCGGATCGATTTTACGAAGGACGAGCAGATAATTGAGAGATCAGATTTATGCCCGGTTGCAGCCGGAAAAAATAGATATGCTTACCAAACTGATCGAAGCCTATGACCACA
>JAAYCZ010000337.1 GCA_012729495.1 Syntrophomonadaceae bacterium
CGGAAGGTCCGACGGTAGCTGCCATGGAAAAACAAATGCTGCTGGATTACCTGGCCAGATACCAGTACAACAAAAGCGAAGTGGCCAAAGCCATGGGGATCTCACGCAACACTTTGTACCGGCATTTACATGAACATGGGCTGATCTGATCAGCAGCAATATTTTGTTGGCTGAAAAACGCCCAAGCCCGTTAGGGAGGTTGCTTCCCTGTCAGACCGGGGCGTTTTATTGATGGAAACTTTATCGCCTTGAATTACTCGGTTTTATTGGTGCGCCGCCAGATTTTGCGTTCCTCGGCTGCCTTAATCAGCTCGTCACGGAAATCGGGATGGGCGATGGAGATCAGTTTTTCCGCGCGTTGCCAGGTAGGGCAGGTTTTCAGACTGACCGCACCGTATTCGGTGACCACAAAATTGACATACTGACGGGACAGGGTAGCGATGGAACCGATCTCAAAACTGGGAACGATACGAGAAATTACCGTGCCATCTTTTTTGGTATGGGTGGAGGGCAGGCATATGAAGCTGCGGCCGCCCTTAGACCAGTAGGAACCGAGCACGAAATCTGACATCCCACCGTTGCCGGATATCTGTTTGAAGCCTGAACTTTCCGCATTAACCTGGCCGTAAATGTCGATCTGCAAAGCCTGATTGATGGAAATCAGATTATCGATTTGCGCCATTTGAATAGGATGATTGACATAATCAACACTGCAGGAAGCTATAGACGGATTATGATCCATCCAGTCATAGAGTTCTTTGTTTCCCAACGCGAAGGTATAGTTGATCTTGCCTTGATCGAATATTTTTTTAACGCCGGTCATCCGGCCTGAATCCAGCATATCTTTATAAGCATCCACCAGCATTTCCGTCCAGCCACTCAGATCTCTTAGATCGGACTGGGCGATCATTTTTCCCAGCAGATTGGGCATGGCGCCTATGCCCAGCTGGATGCACTGCCCATCCCGTAAATGTTCCATGACATGGGCGGCAATTTTTTGATCCACATCAGTGGGTTCGATAACGGGAAGCTCAAATAACGGAGGATTTTCGCCTTCCACTACGTAAGTGACCTGCGAAATATGGATTCTTTCCTTGCTGCCCCCGTAGCAATAGGGGATATTCTCGTTTACTTCCACGACCTGTTTTCTGGAGCCGAAGACCGCCTGGGCAAAACAACAGGAATTATGCAGCCCCCAGTTAAAATATCCGTCTTTATCCATCGGAGTGACCTGGGCGATAAAAAAATCGCGCAAACGGGTGCCGATTTTATCATGCTCAGTGGCATTGATGTTTGATTCCCCATACAGGGTGGGGACATAAAATACATTTTGGCAGTTTTCCTGCAGGATACGGCTCAGTGCACTGAAGTGCTGATCGTTATAGGTGAACACCTCGCCCTTGGAATCTTTCAAAACTACCTCGGGGACTGGCGGAATGGTCACCGCCGCATTGATCTTTATATCACTGAGTTCATCCTTGCGGGCCGCCAGTGCCCGGTCGCATGCCACCGGCTTGCCGTTGAACATGGCATAATCAAACCAATCACCAGGTTTGACAGTTTGCATCACTTCCTCTGCAGTCCGTAACTTTTCCCTGTACATTTGCTGAAAATCTCTCGCCATAAATAATTCCCCCATTAATAATGAAATAAAATAATTGAGATAAAACCAATGTAAAAATCACACTTAAATAATGAAATAAAATAATTGAAATAAAACCAATGTAAAAATCAGACTTATTCAAGATTTGTTTTATATTTCATCCTCAGTTGGTTATTCAATTGACGTCAAAAGAATCTGATTAATACGGCAAGGGCATACGAATTGGCTAACATGAAATATAATCAGTTATTTTCTTGTTAAAATTATAACAAATTTAATCTAAAGCTGATACAATCGTGAATACATTAATTTTTCTTTTGGTCGGGCAGGGAATTTGACTTTAATAGCAAATCTAACAATTATGGGATTTAGATTGTGGCGGCTTTAAAAGTAATTGTCAACGTTTAAGGTTGTGATATAATCTAATTAATACTGATACAAAATATTCGAAACACAAATTTGTCTAACATACGTTAGCGGAAGGAGCGGTATATAATGGATTTTAGTTTAACCAAGGAAGAAGCGTTAATCCAAAAGATGGCCCGGGAGTTTGCGGAGAAGAACATTCTCCCTATCGCCGAGCAGATCCATCATGAGAA
>JAAYCZ010000338.1 GCA_012729495.1 Syntrophomonadaceae bacterium
GAAGTTCTCTGCTTTTATCATCAAAATCAACGATCTTAAACTCTTCGTTAAAGCTGGGAATGCCCATGCTGCCATATTTAATTTTCTGCCGCGGGCAGAATGTATCCAAGGTATGAGTTTCACTCAGGCCGTAAGCGCCTTCCAGGAGCAGACAACCGCCGGTAAATGCCTCCCATTTTTTCGAAATCTTTTCATCCAGGGCGACTACGAAGGAGGTGGTCATATTTAGTTTGAGACTGCTCATATCATATTTTCCTGCATCAGGATGAGCCATTACAGCTAAATTCATCGGTACGGCACTATACCATTCGGTTACTTTATATTTGTCGACGGCCTGCAGAACGGTCAGGGGATCAAACTGCGTCAGCAGTACATTGGTTGCTCCGCGTAAAACCGGACCGACCAAAAACAACATACCCGCAATATTAAAATAAGGCATCGTGGTTAGTACCCGGCTGTTTTCACCTATTCCCATAATGTCACAGGCTGCTGAAGGCTTGAACAGATGAGCGTAGTGACTGAGCATTGCTCCTTTAGGCAGTCCGGTGGTGCCACCGGTGTATTCAAACAGGGCAATGTCGTTATCCATGTCAATCTCAACCTGGGGAGGAGTCTTGCTGTACTTTGCCATGATATCCATGAAATCCATGGTTCCCTCTATTTTTTGTTTGGGAATCTGCATGTAATCAACCAATGGCAGAGTGGGTTCAGCAGGCAAATAATCATGGAAGTTGGTGGTAACGACCTGTAAAAGAGAAGGCATATTAGGCAGTGCTTTGCCGACAATAGGCATAAAAATGTCAACCGTTACCAGACATTTCATGCCGGCATCGTTTACTTCGTAGGCAAGTTCCATTTCTTTGAAAAGAGGTGAACACGGACATACAATACCGCCCATTTTCTGAATGCCGAAGTGGGCAATGATGTATTGCGGACTATTACCGAGGAACAGTCCCACCCGGTCACCTTTTACCAGACCTAACTCCAGCAGATAATTTGCGAATTGATCAGAGGCTTCATCCAATTCCTTGTAGGAGATTTCCCTGCCATAGTTTATTATGGCTGGTTTTTCAGGAGTGCGCTTGGCATTGAGCCTCAGATATTCGAAAATTGGGATCTTTCCTTCGGTTAAAGCTACTTCTTTTGCCATTTCCGGCGGCCAATGTTTCATCCAGATTTTTTCCACAACAAATCACTCCTTATCAAATATTTTGATTACTAACTTCGGAAAATATAAGCACACCTTCTTTCTTTATTTTTATTTCCTATTTGCTAGGATAATCTTTTTTTACGTAATTATTTTGTAATTGTTTCTGGAAAAATGTTTTGGATTTAGATATTGATATATCAAGGAGGCTTGACAAATTAATAAATTTTATTTAATGTAAAGCAAATAAATAATTTACTTAACGTTAAGTATAGCAATTTAATTATTAAGATACAAGTTTGAGATGATTATTTAAATTTATTTATTATTTTATTTTTTAATGAGAATTTTGCATAATTCAAAAATCATGCAATACTGTCACTCTGAGTAATAGCGAAGAGTCTCACAAGTGCCGTAGATCCGCCGACGCTCAGGTTGCGCTTGCCTTTCGATCACTTTTGGCACTAGATGCCATATGGCATCGTTGCTTCACTAACGCTCAGGATGAAATTTTAAAAGTACATGATAAATAAAAAAAAGTTAATTATGCAAAATCCTCTAATGAAAGGAGGACGATGGCTATAAATCGTAGAGCTGAAATTGTAGCGGTGGCTGCTAGGTTATTCAGAGAAAAAGGATATTTATCTGCCAGCCTGTTTGATATTACTAACGAAATTGGGATGACAAAACCAGCTATTTATTATTATTTTAAGGCCAAAGAAGATATTCTATTCGAAATCTGTATGACCCATATAAACAATTTGCACAGTCAAGCTAAGGAGATTGCTGCTTCTGATCTTGATCTTATTGACAAGATTGCCAGCATGTTTGCCAACCATATGCTTCAGTTTCACCTGCAAAGGGATAGAGCAGAAACGTATTTGCGTGAAGCGGCTTATCTTTCCTTGGAAAGGCGCAAATTTGCCAGTGATACCCTTAAACTATATGAAGCATTCATCTGCGACCATGTAAGTCAAGCTGTCAGCTTGGGGATATTTCGTCCGATGGACAGCAAGATGGTGGTGAGAGGGATAGGCGGAATGCTGAACTGGCTTGGTAATTGGTATACGCCGGAAGGGAATTGTGATATTGATTACATTATCGCAACCCATATTGATTTTATTATGCACGGGCTATTGGCTAATCCCGATAAGGACGTCGGCAAATTTACTTACAAAATAGAGAAGAAAAATTGTCTGGAATAGTAAATGGTTATTCAAACAGAACCTCACTCAAGAACAGAGGAAGGGGGGGTAATCCATGTCATTACCGTTATATACTTTCATCGCTGGTATTTCTGGAGTATTAATCGGTATGATCCTGTTGCAGATATTCGTTACGCTCAGTTCTAAATTAGCGATTTATATTGATAGTAAAGGAGAAGCCAAAGAAAAATAACAAAAGCGAAGGGGTAACAGACATATGGATGCATTACTAAGCATGTGGTCCAGCATGGCATTTAACGATCTCTACTGGGGTAATTTCGTAATGTGGGGGATCGCATTTATATTTATCTATCTAGCTATCAAGAAAGGTTTTGAACCGCTGCTGCTATTGCCGATTGCCTTTGGCATTTTATTGGTGAATCTGCCTTCTGATATTATGACCCCCGGAGAAGGACTGTTGTGGCGGTTCTATCACTATGGCGAAGAATGGGCCGTCATTCCGCCGCTGATTTTTCTTGGAATCGGAGCAATGACTGATTTCGGACCAGTTATAGCCAACCCCAAAACACTGCTTCTTGGTGCCGGAGCCCAGGGCGGAGTATATGTGACCTTTTTTGGAGCGCTGGCAGCCGGATTTACTATTTATGAAGCCGCAACCATAGGTATAATAGGCGGTGCTGACGGTCCCACGACAATATTTGTGGCGGCCAAACTTGCACCGCACATGATGGGTGTCTGTGCGGTGGCAGCATATTCCTATATGGCGCTGGTGCCGATCATCCAGCCTCCGGTAATCAAATTGCTTACGACTGAAGAAGAACGCAAAATTCGTATGAAATCGTTGCGCAAGGTTTCAAAGCTGGAAAAAATATTCTTCCCGATTGTTACCTGTATCATCATTTGTCTGCTGGTTCCGGATGCGGCAGCATTAATGGGTATGTTCTGTTTCGGTAATTTGCTCAGGGAATCGGGAGTTGTTGACAGGCTGAGCAATACCGCCCAAAATGAACTAATGAATATCGTGGTCATTTTCCTGGGCATATCGGTTGGCGCTACCATGCCGGCAGAGGTATTCCTGAGCCCGAAAGTACTTTATGTATTTGGCTTGGGCGTTGTTGCGTTCGCTGCAGCCACCGCTTTTGGTGTTCTGCTGGCCAAGTTTATGAATTTGTTCCTCAAGGAAAAGATCAATCCTATCATCGGTGCAGCAGGAGTCTCTGCAGTGCCAATGGCTGCCCGGGTTGCACATAAAGTCGGGCAGGAGGCTGATAAGAAAAATTATTTACTCATGCATGCCATGGGGCCTAACGTAGCTGGCGTAATAGGAACGGCGATTGCGGCGGGTATGTTTATCAGTGTTTTGAAGTAAACTAAACTCCCCAGATAGATAATATTTGTAAGAAATATAGTTTAGGGTAAAATTAATTATAATATTAATAATAATAAGGAGGTAATCGAAGATGGCAGCAATTGAAAGCCCCATGTCGGGAAAAGTACTCGAAATTTTAGTTGAGGTAGGACAAAAAATAGCGGAAGACGATGAGGTTATCATCCTCGAAGCAATGAAATTGGAAAACCCCATTTATGCTCCTCAGGATGGAGTTGTAAAAGAAATCAAAGTAAAAGTAGGCCAGCAAATTGCTGAAGGCGATGTAATCGCTGAACTGGAGTAGTTTACAAGTTTTAAAACACACAGGTTTGGAAGTTGGATGAAGATCTGACTTCCAAACTTTATGTAAAGTTATTTTAAGTAATTATGCTCTTAAAGGTGTTGAACAAGGAGATGGCCAAATTTTATAAAGTAGGAGACAAAGATACTGCTTGTAGAACCTGCGGGCGGCCTGTTGCTGAGAATGCGCACCATTGTCCCCACTGCGGGAGCGGGGCTCCCGGTATATATAGCCGCTGTCCGAAATGCCATGGGGAAAACTACGTCTATCACCAGTATGGCTTTGCTATTATCAGAGCTTTGCTGGTTACCTGTATCCTCGGTCCGTTGGGCCCAATCTTTGGCTTTATTGGTTATAAAAGAACTGAATGCATATGTCTGGACTGCCGGCAGGGCTGGTTTCCGTTTCTGCCGGAAGAACAGCTGGGGCGATTTAATACTTACTATGGTGAAGAGGGCCGCATGAGCAGAAGGTTTAAACACATACCGGCCAACTGCTTTGATAAGGCGTAAATTAAGATATAAGAGTTAAATATATGAATACAACCGGATGAAAATTCCTGCCGAAAAAACTTTAGCGGATTAAATATTAGGGAGTGAAAATTTATGGAATGGCAAATATGGTTTGCGGGAATTCTTTTTTTGATCGTATATGCGATTATTATTTCAGAAAAGATTCACCGCACCATCATTGCCCTTTTTGGTGCAGCCCTGCTAATTGTGCTGGGAGTTATCAGTCAGCATGAAGCAGTCAATTATATCGATTTCAATACCATCGGTCTTTTGTTTGGCATGATGGTTATCGTTGGCATTACCCGTAAAAGCGGTGTTTTTGAATATGTGGCCATCAAAGCGGCGCATTCAACCGGCGGTGACCCGGTCAAGATCATGATTGTGTTAAGTATTTTTACCGCAGTTGCTTCTGCTCTTTTGGATAATGTTACCACGGTTTTATTAATAGTGCCGGTTACGATATCTATTTGTGCAGCCCTGGAGATTAATCCGGTGCCGATATTTATTGCCGAAATATTATCCTCCAATATCGGCGGTACCGCCACTCTCATTGGTGATCCTCCCAACATAATGATCGGCAGTGCTACCGGACTTGGGTTTATGGATTTTATCAAGAATCTGGCACCAATTGTTATTGTAATTTTTATTGTTACACTTATCATTTTAAAATTTATTTATCAAAAAAAACTGCAGACAACAGAAGATAATAAAGCGCGTTTAATGGAGATGGATCCTAAAGAAGCCATAATTGATGCGAAGCTGATGAAAAAATCACTGTTGGTTATTGGCGTGGTTATAATAGGATTTGTAATACACCAGTACCTGGGTCTTGAATCAGCCACCATTGCGATTACCGGGGCAGCGCTGCTCATGTTGATTACCCGGGTAGATCCGGAAGAGGCTTTTGTAACAGTCGAATGGGCTACCTTGTTCTTCTTTGTTGGTCTTTTTATCCTGGTAGGAGGCTTGGAAAAAGTTGGTATAATTGAGAATATGGCCCGTGAAGCAGTAAAATTAACCCAGGGAAACGTAGCCCTGTCCACTATTTTTGTTCTCTGGTTTTCAGCCATAGCTTCAGCCTTCATTGATAATATACCTTTTGTAGCTACCTTTATACCGTTGATTCAGGAAATGGGCCAAATCGGCCATATGAATATCATGCCGCTGTGGTGGGCATTATCACTGGGTGCCTGTTTGGGCGGCAACGGCACCATTATTGGTGCCTCAGCCAACGTTATTGTATCCGGGATCGCTGCCCGGGAAGGTCATCCCATAACTTTTCTGGGCTACATGAAAATCGCTTTTCCGCTGATGTTGGTATCGATTGTGATTGCTACGGGATATTTGCTTATCTTCTTTGTGTAGTATTATTGTATTATGGTGGTGAATTGGGTGACGCTGCGCGAATCAGTTTTGCTGGCTCTAAAAGAAAAAAACGGGGAATGGCTTTCCGGTGAAGCTTTAAGTACGAGCTTAAATGTTTCCAGGAGCATGGTCTGGAAATATATCAAGCAACTGCAGACTGAAGGTTATAAAGTGGAATCCTCTTCCAGGAAGGGCTATCGGCTGGTTGCCTGTCCGGATATTTTGTCAGGTGATGAGGTATGTTACGGCTTAAATACTGAAGTTTTAGGCCGGCGAGATTATTTTTATTATCCGCGTATTGATTCCACCAACAAGCAGGCGCGGGTGTTGGCTTCCCAAGGCTATCCGGAAGGTACGGTTGTGGTCGCCGATATGCAGACGGAAGGGCGGGGCAGAAGGGGACGCAGCTGGTATTCACCAGCCGGGCAGGGGATCTATATGTCGTTGATTCTGCGACCGCATATACCTTTAAAGGAAATCTCCCGAATTTCCTTAATGACAGCAGTTGCTCTGGCTGAAACCCTGCAGGAGGAACTCGAGCTGCCGGCTCGCATCAAGTGGCCCAATGACATTTTAATAAACAACCGAAAAGTTGCCGGCATATTATCCGAAGCCATTACGGACATGGATGGAATTGAATATATAGTGATTGGCATTGGAATAAATATAAATAATCCGGAAAATGATTTTCCCAACGATTTTCGCACCGATCCCACCTCGATTTTGGCTGAAAAGAAGCAACCTGCAGCGCGGATAAAACTTATGCAAAGTCTGTTGGCTAAATTGGAACATCATTATTTTATGCTGCAAAATGGTGATTTTGGACAAGCTCTTGCAACCGGCAAGAGTTTGTCAATGGTAATCGGGCAGGTCGTGAGCCTGGAAACCAGCAAAGGCTTGGTGACCGGCCGGGCCGTAGATATCGATGATAATGGATTTCTGCTGGTTGATGACGGATCAGGTGTCATACATACTGTAATTTCCGGGGAGATTGATGTCTTGCCAGGCGAGTAATCAAAAACAATTGTAAACCAATATAATATTTAGAGTTGACAATAAGCATGGCCCATATGATAATTATATGGGCCATGCTTTTTAGGCGTGATTTAAGAGATTTAAGAGAAAAAGAAAGTTTATTTTGAGGAGGATTGATTATGGCTGAATCCAACAGCCCTTTAAGACAAATGGTTTATGCGTCGATGTTTGGTGCTCTGACTGCCCTGGGGGCCTTCATCATTATCCCTCTGCAGCCCGTTCCTATCAGCCTGCAGTCCCTGTTTTGCGGTCTGGCAGGCATACTTCTGGGAGCCCGTACGGGTGCATTAAGTCAGATCGTCTATATTCTTCTGGGTATAATTGGGCTGCCGGTTTTTGCAGGAGGTAAAGCCGGTTTGGGAACACTTTTGGGACCTACCGGCGGATATCTGTTGGGGTTTATAGCAGCCGCATTTGTAATTGGCAAATTAATTGAAAAAAAACCTGATGCTGGCATAGCCTGGCTGGGAACAGCACTTTTGGCCGGCAACCTGGTAATATACGCATGCGGGGTGCTGCAGTTATCCATCATTGCTGATTTGTCTTTGTTAAAAAGCATCCTGGTTGGGGTAGTTCCTTTTTTGCCGGGTGATTTGCTAAAAATAGCTGCCGCTGCTTGGATAGGAAAAAAACTACGGCCGCAGCTAGGGATTTAGGTGATTATCGGTGCAAGAATTAATCCGCGTCAGTAACCTTAACTACCATTATACAGATGCACCGGCGGTCTTGCATAATATTAACCTGTTGATCAATGAAGGCGAGTATATTGCCCTGATAGGGCCCAACGGCTGTGGCAAAACCACGCTTATTCGCCATTTTAATGCCCTGCTGCAGCCGTCGTCCGGTGATGTAAGTATTTGCGGATTAAATACCCGCAGCACGAAAAACATATTGGAAATCAGGCGTTTGGTAGGGATGATCTTTCAGAATCCGGACAATCAGATTGTCGGCATGAGTGTGGAGGAAGATGTGGCTTTTGGACCGGGCAATCTTGGACTGCCTGCGCAGGAAATGCGCAGAAGGGTGCAGGCAGCTTTAGAGATGACCGGTCTGCAGGGTTTGGAAAAAAGACCTCCGCATACCCTGTCGGGGGGACAGAAGCAACTTCTGGCCCTGGCAGGAATGCTGGCAATGGAACCAAAAATGATCGCTCTTGATGAACCTACTGCCTCTTTGGATCCGGATGGAAAAAATAAGGTTCTGAGCTTGTTGAAGGATTTAAACTCCCGCGGCATAGGTATAATCCACGTGACCCACAATATGGAGGAAGCAGCTCTGGCAGATCGCGTGCTGGTTATGGAAAAGGGAGAAATAATTGCCGATGGAAGTGCTGCTAATATTTTGAGCCGGGTGGAGTGGCTGAAATCTCTGGGCTTGGCTCCGCCCCGAATTACAGAGTTGTTATGGACTCTGCAGCAGCAAGGCGAAGTTTTGGCGGGCAATATTTTTACGGTCGAGGCGGCGGCTAAAGAAATCGGAGCCTTGCTGAAACGGTTAAGAGGTTTTGAACATGTATGACCTTGGCCAATATATACCCCGTCAATCATTGGTTCATAAACTTGATCCGCGCGTTAAGATTATTGCGGTGATCGCTCTCAGTATTATAATTTTGCAGGCGGACCAACTTGGATTGCTGTTGGCAGGTATCAGCACTTTATTACTGGGGTTGGTAGTGCTTGCCCAGTTGCCGCCGAAATATGTATTACAGGCCTTAAAACCGGCCCTGCCTTTCTTCTTATGTCTGTTTTTGGTTTACCTGTTATTTACTCCGGGACGGACGTTGCTGTTATTTCCGCTTGGTCCGCTGCTCATCAGTTACGAGGGGTTGATGCTTGGGATAGTACAGATCTGGAAGTTTTTACTGCTGCTGGTGGCTGCTGCGCTGCTGACGATGACAACAACTGCGTCGGAGCTGACCGGAGGTCTGCAACGATTGCTGCGGCCGGTGAAAATATTCGGTATATCCTCACATGATATTGCAATGATGCTGGGGCTGGCTTTGAGGTTTATACCAACGTTGCAAAACGAAATGAGAAATGTCAGAGACGCACAATTGGCTCGCGGAGCTAAATTTAATCCCGGCCGACCAGGCGGCAAAGTTAAAGCGTTGGGTTTCCTGGCCGTACCCTTGCTTTTAAATATTATTCGCCGTAGTGATGAACTCGTGGATGCTATGGAAGCGAGAGGCTATCAGCCTGGTCGGAGGAGTTATCTTTATAATCCTGCCCTGACCCGCACCGATTATGTAATAATCACGCTTATAATCATCCTGACTATGTTGGCTGTTTTTCTGCCCGCTGGTTAAAAAAGTTGCTTATGCAGAGTAGATTAATAAAAAATATCATTATTACATAAACTCCAGGAAAGACCGGATTATAAAACGGGCTTTATTCCCGGAGGCGACAATATGGTTCATAAACAGGCGAGGCAACTATGTTTGATGCTGGCTGTTTGCATATATTTAAATCTGCTCGATCTGTTGGCAACGTTGTCCTATTGCCAGAGCTGGGGTTGGGAATTGGAATTAAATCCAGTGATGAGATATTTCTTTACGATTGATCCTCTGCTGGGAGCATTGATAAAAATGGCGGCGGTATTAATGTTTGTAATTACAGTTCAGTACGCCGCCGGCGATCATTTTTCTAATGTATATCGTGGAACTGTTATTGTGACGCTGATATATTCAGCTCTGTTTGGTTGGCATATACTGGGCTGCGGATTTAATATCTGAGAGTTTTGCCAAATTTATTAAATCATGCAATACTGTCGCTTCGCTAACACTTTTAAAGTTGCATGATAATTAAAAAAGGAAAGAAACTAACTTATAAAAAGAATAATAAACAGCATTTTTATGATTAATAAAGCCCATACCACCTAAAAATGGTATGGGCTTTATTAATTGTGTTGTTTTCGGGCCAGGCGGAGGCAATTCCCAGTCGTTCAAACTTTGGAAAAGCCTCTTGAATTTCGCTGAATCAGTATTTAACCACAGGAAGTACATGAGCTGCATCCGCCGGCTGCATCAGGTTCTCGTTCCGGCACCAGCTGCAGAAAGGTTTGCGGTCCCCGCTTGATTGTTTCCAGGGAGAAAGAACCATAAATATCTAAAAGATCTTGCTTAGCTATAAAATTAAGGCCTTCGTGTTCTTCTACCTGATCATTTGCGCCTGGTTCATCCAGAACCAGATTAAATGATACGCCCCCTCAACCAGCACTGGCAATAATTCTTAAGTTATTTGAATCAATCTTTTGAGTCTTCATAACTTCTTTTAAATTTTGCACAGCTTCCGATGATACTTTTACAATCTCCATAGTTACGCCACCTTTACTATTATTATTTTGGTATAAACGAGCCCCGCGATAATTTCCAAACAACTTCTTTCATTCTTTATTATGCAGCTAAGATGCTTAATAAATTCATCTATACCCTACAGGGGTATATTAACATGAAAGAGGTTTTATTGCAAGTAATAATTAAATACTGATTTTTAATTGTTAAGTTTGTTTTGGTTTTGGGCTATCATGAGAAGATTGTTATCCAAAATTTATCGAAACAAGAAATTCATTAGCAAAGTATTACAAATTGCCATAATACAATTAACAATATTAATAGTCTAATAAGCGCCATTAATAGTTTAAATATTTTGCAATTACCAATGAATTAGACTTTTTGTTATTATAGCAATAAAAATTTGAATTTTGGGAATGTTACAAAATTATACCGTTTTATAATAATTTAATTAAAAAAAAAGGGTTTTTTATATTTTTTTAGAATACTATGCGTAGTAGCGTGTAATATTCAAATTTCGCTCTAAAAAATTAAAAAAAAAGAAAGGTTGGTGAGTCCGGCGTTACCTGGTAAATGAAGGCGGCCAGGGATTCTCTTCTATTAACGAAGCGAATTTATGCTGGGAAGATTATGGCACGTGATTTTCAACAAATGTACAAAGACAAACTAAGATCTGCAGCGGACGTTGCAAAATTGGTTGAACC
>JAAYCZ010000339.1 GCA_012729495.1 Syntrophomonadaceae bacterium
GCCCGGATAAATCCTGAACGGGATCTTAGTTGTGCTGTAATTATCAAAAATATCCGGGAGCCTGAAGAACAGGGAACCAAAACTAGACCCACGCGTACGAACCAACAATTATTGAACGAATGGGAAAAGGTTGCGGGCAACATTAAAATTACCGCTCCCCATCAGCTGGAGGAATGCCTGCAAAAATTTGTGCGGGATGAAAAGCAGGATTACCGGATATTGTTTGTATTGAAAAACGGTAATGTTTTTGATGGCTACCTGGCGGAGAAAGATTTGCCGGAGTCGGTTTAACATTTCAGCCAAAGTTTTGCTGCCGGGCGGTTATTGTGGTATTAAATAGCTGCCCGGCTGTTTACAGAAGTGAGAGTTTTGCATAACTCAAAAATCCTGTAATATTGTCACTCTGAACGATAGCGAAGCAACATTAATTACGCCCGATAGGGTGTATCAGTAGTCCCTTAGGGGAGTCTCGCAAATGCCGTAGATCAGCCGACGTTCAGGCTGCGCTGCGCTTGCCTTCTTATCGCGTTCGGTACTAGATGCCACAGGGCATCGTCGCTTCGTGATTGCTCAGAGTGAGTATTGCATCCTGGCTGTTTACAAAAGTAAAATCAAAGCATGAAAAAAGCCGCGGCTGAGGCATACTTAAGTACGTTGAGGAAGCGGCCTTTTTGATGCCATCATTCTGTTTTATAAATATACCGGTCTTATTTTATATAGCTGCGGATGACTTCCAGAAACTGTCTGCCGTATTTTTTCCATTTGTTTTCACCTACCCCTGAAATGGACAGCATCTCCTCCTGGTCACGAGGCATCCGGCTGCTCATTTCACGCAGAGTGCTGTCGTGGAAGATAACATACGGCGGTACTCCTTCACGGACAGCAATTTCTTTGCGGCGTGCCCGCAGGAGATCAAAAATATCGCTTTCCGGCAGTACCGGTTCGGGCGTTTTGGGCATTCTGACCAGCACTTTGGACTTACTTTTCAAAACCGGCCAGGATTTGGGGGTCAGACGCATAACCGGATAGGGTCCGCCGCTGTTTACCATATACTCCTCCGCTTCCAGCATATGCATGAGGTCTACAATGTCCTGCAGGGTCATGTCGCTCATGATGCCGTAAGTGGAGAGCTTGTCAAAGCCAAGCTCGAGGATGCGTTTGTTTTTGGAACCTTTTAATACCGATGCTACCAGGGTCATCCCGTACTGTTCATTCATCCGTAAAATACAGGAAAAGATTTTCTGGGCTTCTACGGTGACATCGGTTATTTCAAATTCCTGTCCGCAGTTGGCACAGTTGCCGCAGTGGTCAGCGGCATCTATTTCCCCGAAATAATTTAATATGTACTGCTGCAGGCAGCGACTGCTGTGGCAGTAATCGATCATATTCTGCAGCTTCTTGTATTCTCCCGTTTTGCGTTCTTCACTTAACTCACTGTTTTCGATCAAATACTTCTGGGTTTGCACATCACCGGGCGCATAGAGCAGGATGCAATCAGCGTGTTCCCCATCACGTCCGGCACGTCCGGCTTCCTGATAATAGGCTTCGATATGGCGGGGCATATTGTGATGAATGACATAGCGCACATTGGATTTATCAATTCCCAACCCAAAGGCATTGGTGGCGGCCATGACCCGGATCTCATCGTAGAGAAAATCCTCCTGATTCCGGTGCCGTTCATCTTTATCCATCCCGGCATGATAGCGGCCTGCCGCAAATCCTTTGGATTTAAGCAACTCATAAAGGGAATCCACCTCTTTGCGGGTAGCGGCATAAATAATGCCCGACTGCTCCGGGTGGCTCTCTACATAGCGGGTGATGAATTTATTCTTATCCACCCCTTTGATGGCGGATAAATGCAGGTTTTCCCGTTTAAAGCCGGTTACATAAACATCCGGGTTGACCAGATTGAGCAGTTTGATGATATCCGCCCGCACCGGCAACGTAGCAGTCGCAGTGAACGCAGCCACAACTGGGCGTTGCGGCAATTGTTCAATCCACGGGGAGACATCCAGATAGGAAGGTCTGAAGTCATGGCCCCACTGGGATACGCAGTGGGCTTCATCAATGGCAATCAGGGAAATAGGCAGGTTCCTGAGCAAGTTGGTGAAACTCTCCGAGGCCAGACGTTCCGGTGCAACGTAAAGGAGTTTGTAATTTCCCTGATGGGCTTCAACCAGACAGCTGCGGATATGTCCAGATTCCATGCCGCTGTTTATGCAGGCTGCGGTAATACCGAGTTCATTCAGGGCATCCACCTGATCTTTCATCAGTGAAATCAACGGAGAGATGACCAAACTTAAACCCGGCAACAATAAAGCCGGCAACTGATAACAGACTGACTTGCCGCCTCCGGTGGGCATAATCCCCAGAATATCGTGTCCGGCCAGAATGCTGCTGATAATATCCTCCTGACCGGGTTTAAAAGTGCTGTAGCCATAATATTTTTTTAGGGCTTGTTGTAGGTTTAAATTCATTTTTTCTCCCTGTACTTGTTATAGGGCATAGTCCCCTCACCAAATGGAGCCATTCCCGGGTAGCAGGTTTCTCTTTTTTATATGTTTACCACCCTTACCTCTTTTACATAGCGGGCGCATAGGCCAGCCATTTCCGCCATTTTCTCCTTGCTGAACGGTGCCACTTCACCGTAAGCCGGGTCGAGGGTTACGCGCGGATTGAATTGCTGCAGGGTATAACGGTCGGCCCCCTCTATGTAGCGGGCGATATCTTCTATATCCTGCGGCGTATGCAACAGCGGGACGACCGTGGTACGGAATTCCACCTGCACATCACGGAGATGGTTGAGCAGATTGACTGAATTGCGCACCTGGAAAAAATCGCTGCTGGAGAGCCGCCCGCAGGCTTGCAGGTAACGCTTGTAATCCAGCGGTGCTTTGATATCCATGGCGATATAATCCACCAACCCGGCGCGAACCATTTCTTCTAGCATGGTGGAGTTGGTTCCGTTGCTGTCCAGCTTGACCAGATAGCCCAGGTCTTTGATACGCCTGATGTCATCTTTGAGCTGGGAATGCAGGGTCGGTTCTCCTCCGCTGATTACGACTGCATCAATAAATCCTTGGCGTTGCGCCAGGAAGTCGATAATTTTCTCAATATCATAAGCTGGCGGGGCTGGATTTTTGGGTTTGATCAGCAGGTCGGGATTATGACAAAAGGGACAGCGCAGATTACAGCCGCGGGTAAAAAGAACGGCGGCTATTTCGCC
>JAAYCZ010000340.1 GCA_012729495.1 Syntrophomonadaceae bacterium
AGTCCAGATAAACTGCATCAAGGCGGGTCGGTGACAATCGGATATCCGGATATTCGCCCACTACTGTAACAGATGCTTGTTCCCAACTATTCATTAGAACAGCGGCAGATGCACAACCTTTACCGCTTACAAGAACCCTGGAATAGTGTTTTGTATCCCATTTGGTAATACTTGAAATTGATAAATAACACCGGAATCAATAATAAGAATTGGGTAAACGCGAAAATCAGCGCATTCTCCATGCCTAACAAAAAACTGGGAAGTGGCCAGCTGAACATATGTCCCATAGCAATATAGAATAAAGGAATAGAAAAAATCATTGAGACTATCAGTCTAACACGCAGTTGTTTCAAGTCCTGCTTTGCAATGTCCAGCGGTTCATTATTTTGCTTTTTTGTAGTGCTGGTATGAGGGGCAGCGCCATATTATTATATTTTGCCGGAACTCCGCATCCTTGAAGTCATAATCAAATAAAGCGGCATTGTCATACTCCGTGTAGTTTTTCTTGAGCCTTTCGGTTGAGCCGCACGTTGTATTAAAAGTCACAACCCGTTCCGGGAATCTTTTCAACAGAAACGCCACACGCCTTAAGTACATTTCTTCCTGTTGTCCGTCACAGACACAAAAATAGGTTTTCCTGTACATCATTTCTCCTCCTTTGCTTCTTTGTCAAAAAGCTTGGAGAAATCTATATAAGGAAGTGTGCCGTATTTTCCTTTGAAATAATTCAGCAGATAGTTCTGATCGTTCCTGACGTCCGTGGAGCCGAAATCAGCCAGCGAATATATTGTACTTTCAAAGGTGTCCCGATCTTTTTCAACAAATTTGATTTGATCGCGCCGGAATATCTTGTTGCTCAGATAAATGGGGTTGTGCGTTGTAAAGATCAGCTGCGCCCCTTTTTTATTTACCGATTGATCATTGAAAAGGGCGATAATTCCTTTAACTAATTCAGGATGGATTGCCGCGTCAAATTCGTCCAGTACAAATGTGCCGCCCTTCATGAACAAGGTATCAAATGGAATGGCAAAATCCAGCAGCTTCAAGGTCCCCCTTGATTCCATCAATTCTGCGGGCACCATAACATCCCGGTTGCCGGACTTGTAGATAGAAACAAGCTGCATGTCGGCGGAATGCTCATCCTCGGATTTCTGGGATTTGAACATGATGCGCTGAGGACCGAAATCGGCATTCTTTACAAAGCCTTCCAGTGTTTTGTTCCAGGCCAGAAAATCTTTGTCAGGCATATCAGCCACGGAAAATGTGAGATTCGTTCTTTTAAGAGTGAAATCGCTTACTACAATCAGCTTGTTTTTGAAAAAGTCAATTACTTTATCGGCAATATCGCTACTAACAACAGTTTTAAATGCGCGTGGCAAAAATAGCTCGGCCGGATCAAGGTTTTTATTGATTTTGTTTTCAAATTCCGCTAGCAGCTTTTCATCATACTGTATCAGGGAAAGCACCTTTTTATCTCGTTTGATCGCCACCCGCTGCCGATCGCGCCCAAAAATCTGAATCAACGATTTGTTCCTGTTTATCCATAGCCGTTCAGAAACAATCTGCCGCTTTTCCTTGTCAAACAGCTTGGTCAGGACTTCAAAGGAATACAGGAAATGAAAGCCTCCGTTTGTAAACTCCACTTCAAACAGCATAGGTTTCTGTTCTGAGTTGTGGGCAAACGGGTATAATTCCAGATTGTTCAAATCTGGAGACACAGCCTCAAGGGAACCTTGCAGGACGATCTCCCGCATGAT
The DNA here is from genome assembly GCA_012729495.1 of Syntrophomonadaceae bacterium. Taxonomy (GTDB): domain Bacteria; phylum Bacillota; class Syntrophomonadia; order Syntrophomonadales; family Syntrophomonadaceae; genus Syntrophomonas_B. Next base: position 1,758 of record JAAYCZ010000340.1, read on the forward strand.
TGCCAAGGACATTATAATATTAGATTTTCCGCTGGCGTTTGCGCCATAGATAACAGCGGAAGGAAGAATACGCAGTCTATTTTCGCGGATGAGATTTTCATCCAAAGTCCTCTGTGTTCCCGCCTCCATATTAAACTGGGTTTTGCTATTGAAGGAGCGAAAATTTTGAAATACATATTTTATAAGCATATATCATCCTCCTTAAAGTTTGCCTATAATTCCGCAAACCACAGCTTGTATTATACCCATTTTAAGGTCAAAATACAACGCGTTTGAGATAATGTCTCAAATTAACCGTTTTTTCGAGGATATCTGTGCTAAAATTTATTCCCTTTCTCGCTCCTGCCCATTCCGCTTTCTTAGCACTATTTTTAGACAATCGTTATAATCTTTTCCTCTCTTTGGCGGCTCATCAAGCACTTTGAAGATAGATAATTACCTCATGTCTTTTTTAAATATACGTGCCTCTTGCGTGTCCTTCTTTGCTACATCATGTATGAGTTCTTTATCCTCAGCATAAGCATGCCGATTATCAGTCTTCAACAACGTTTTCAGCATTTTTGCACCTCTTTCCAAGCAAAAGCGATATCGCTTCTTTAATAATGAATAATTACTGTTTCGGTTCTCTGGAGTATATATCCAATTTTTTTATTGCTTTATACTTGCACCATTTCATACAGTCTCCGCATTTTATGCACTTTTGTTCATTGATCACATACGCTTTCCCACGTTCTCCGCTGATCGCCCCGGCCTTGCAAGCTTTTTTACATTTGTCGCAGCTCCGGCATTCTTTAGCGTTAATCTGATACCGG
>JAAYCZ010000037.1 GCA_012729495.1 Syntrophomonadaceae bacterium
ATAAAAAAAGAAGCCGATGTCATACTGATGAACGCACAGACGGAAGCCGAAAACCTATTGCAGCAGGCCCATGACCAAATTGCAGCGATCGAGGAAGAGGCCTATCAGCAAGGCTTTCAAAAAGGCCGCCAGGATGCCCAAAAAGCAGCGGAAAAAACCCAGGCCGAGTTGTGTAAAACCACCAGCATAATATTGGGTGAGATTAAGGAAATAAGGGAGAGCGTCTACCGGGATACCGAGGAGGATTTGGTGGAACTGGCCGTAAATATAGCCGAGAAGCTGGTCTGCCGGCAGCTGGATATCAAGCCGGAGACGATTGTAGATATAGCTAAGGCCGCCTGCCATCAAGCCCGGCGCTGCCGGGAGGTAATACTCTATGTTGCAGCTGAACAGCTGGAGGATATTAAAGCCTCACAGGATGAGATTGCCGCCCAACTGTATGCCGCCAGGCACTTTGCCATCATTGCTGATCCCAATATTAAACCCGGCGGATGTCGGATAGAAACCGAACAAGGCTGTATAGACGCCAGCTTGGAAACCATGCTCGAACAATTGGAGCACATCGTTAAGGGAGATTGCCCATGAAAACCGTAAACCTGAATTCACATATGAATAAACTGGCCGGCTCCACCCTTTTTACTTTTACCGGCAAAGTGACCCGGGTAGTCGGTCTGGTTATTGAAGTAAAAGGAATCTGGGCTTCCATTGGCGATATTTGCGCCATAGAAATCCGCGATCGGGGAAGCAGACTGGCGGCTGAGGTAGTCGGCTTCAGAGATGACTTGTCGATATTAATGCCGCTGGGTAATCTGGAGGGAATTTCGCCCGGATGCCGGGTTTTTTCAATGGGAAAAACCTTTAAAATCAATGTGGGTAAGGAACTGCTGGGAAAGATCCTCAATGGTCTGGGCGAATTCATCAGCAACGAACCTCTCCACCTGTCTGGAGGAACTTATCCCATTCATAACGAACCTCCCCATCCGTTGCAAAGAAAACCTATCGGCACGGTCCTGGAAACCGGTATAAAAGCAGTCGATGCGCTGCTGACCTGCGGGGTTGGGCAGCGGCTGGGAATATTTGCCGGCAGCGGTGTCGGTAAAAGTACCCTGCTGGGGATGATGGCCCGCAACAGTTCTGCCGATGTCAATGTAATTGCCTTAATTGGCGAGCGCGGCAGGGAGGTACTGGAATTTATCGAGAGGGATCTTGGCCCCGAGGGGCTGGCTCGCTCGGTAGTTGTTGTTTCCACTTCTGATCAACCTGCCCTGCTGCGGGTAAAAGCAGCGCTGGTGGCTACGGCAATTGCTGAATTCTTTAGAGATCAGGGCAAAAATGTTCTGCTGATGATGGATTCTATTACTCGTTTTGCGATGGCGCAGAGAGAAATTGGACTGGCTGTAGGTGAACCCCCAACCAGCCGGGGATATACCCCGTCGGTATTCGCCCTGCTGCCCAAACTCCTGGAACGGGCCGGGAATGTGGAAAAGGGCTCCATAACCGGCCTCTACACCATTCTGGTAGAAGGCGACGATATGAATGAACCGATTGCCGATGCCGCCCGCGGCATATTGGACGGGCATATAGTGCTGTCGCGGAAAATTGCCACCCGCAACCATTTTCCGGCCATAGATGTACTGGAAAGCATCAGCCGCCTGATGCCAGCTATTACTACTACCCAGCATCAGGAAATGGCCTCCCGGCTTAGAAATTATCTGGCCATTTATAACAGTAATGAAGACTTGATTAATATCGGCGCCTATGAAAAAGGTTTCAACCCCCGGATAGATGTAGCCATAGATGCTTATCCGCGTATAGTCGGGTTCCTGAAACAGGATGTGGCCGAGACCTTCGCCCTGCAGGAAACGCTGGCGGCACTGACCGGTGTGCTTAATAACAGGGAGGCAGCACTTAATTGAAGAGATTTACCTTTTCCCTGGAAAACATTCTTAAATATCGCCAGAGTATTGAAGCGCAGGAAAGGGAACTATTGGCACGGGCCCTGCAAAAAGAGCACCTGGAAGAAAGCCGGGCGCAGGAATTGGCGCGCGAAAAATATACCTGTCTGAGTACATATGATGTTCATAAATCCAATATCAACAATATGCGACAACAGGAATCGTATCTGACTTCACTTGATTTGCGCATAGAAAATCAACAGCAACAGTTGAACCAGGCCAAAAGCCTGTCCAATACTTTGCGTATCAAGGTAATAACCGCCACTTCCGACCGAAAAATTCTGGAAAACCTGAAGGAAAGGCACCTGGAGGAATACCAGCTGGAATTATCCCGAACCCAGCAAAAAATTCTTGATGATGTAGGCATTTCTTCATACTGCCGTAAAGAACAATGGGAAAGGAGGTGAAATATGCAAGCGCTACAGTTAAATTTGGAGCCGGGAAGTTACTTAAAATCGGCCCGGGATAGCAAGTACGCCCAAGAAATCAATGAGGCCGGGAATGATTCGCTTAATAACAAAAAGTTTGCAGAAGTTTTTGAGCAGATGTTGGCCTTGCCGCAAACAGCAGCAATGGAAAGCAGGGTTAAGCCTGCCGGCAGCCAAAAAGAGTCCCGGCAAACAGCGGAAACCGCAGGAGAAAGAGTATTACAGCCGGGCAGCAATCGGGGGAAGCGGTTAACAGGTATCAGCCCAAGGGGTCAAATCCCGGTCAGCCCAGCCCGGTCGCATGCTACGAGATTATCCGGACAAGCCGGCAAGAGTGGTCAAACTGTCGGGGCAACGGATAAAACACCGGCCGCTGCAGGCAGAAGCAGTCAGACAGCCGCCCAAGTCCCTGGGAATCCTGCCCGACCTACCGGTAATGCAGCCTTACGAATGGCCGGTGAGGAATTGAAATCGGTTGCCGCTGGAGGAAAGAATACCCCAGCCGCCGGTAAAGTTAGCGGGAACAGCGACAGCCCCACCCGTAATGCAGCCGCGCAGATAACCGGTGAGGAATTCAAATCCGTTACCGCGGGGGAGAAGAAGGCCGCTGCGGCCGGTAAAGTTAGCGGGAATAGCGACGGCCCCACCCGCAATGCAGCCGCACAAATGGCCGGTGAGGAATTGAAATCCGTTGCTACCGGGGAGAAGAAAACCGCTGCCGCCGACAAAGTTAGTGGGAACAGTGACAGCTCCATAAGTAATGCAGCCACGCGGCTGACCGGTGAGGAATTGAAATCCGTTGCTACCGGAAGAAAGAAAACCACAGCCACCGGCAAAGTTAGTGGGAACAGTGACAACCCAGCCAGTAATGCAGCCTCGCGCATGACCGGTGAGGAATTCAAATCGGTTCCCGTCGGGGAGAAAAAAACCGCTGCCGCCGTTGCATCGGTTAATCCGGAAGTGAAGGGGTACAATCCGAGAGGAAAACAAACTGTCCCGGCTGAAGCCGAGCGTTTCCAAGCAGAGCTCAGCAACCAGGTAATGAAAACCGGGCTGAACAGTTCGATCCCTGCGGCTATGCAGGCAGAAAAGTTTGCCATGTCAAAGTCCCAAATGGACTTTATCGTATCCAACCTGGTGGGGCAAATCAAAAGCGGCATATCCAGTCTGGAAATAAATCTCAAACCGGAATATTTAGGAAAGCTCAAGCTGCTCCTGCAGATGAA
>JAAYCZ010000341.1 GCA_012729495.1 Syntrophomonadaceae bacterium
CGGTAATGAAGACATAAGCGCGGTTTTGCATGATGTCTGTCTGGATGAAGATCTGCTGGCCATGCCCGCCGGGGCTTATACCCAGGTAGGCAGCAGCGGCATTCGCCTGAGCGGCGGGCAGCAGGCTCGTATTGCCCTGGCCAGAACTCTTTTACATAAAGCTAAAATAATTATTCTTGACGATCCTTTTTCGGCGGTTGATATGCGCACCGAAGAAAAAATCATCCGCAATCTGAAAAATAACTATCAGCAGTGCCTTTTCATCCTGATATCCCATCGTCTGGCCATTTTTAACCAAATTGATCGCATTGTGCTGCTGCATAATGATCACAGCTTTGATTACGGGACTCACCAACAACTAATGGAAAAATCAGAGCTGTATGCCAGCATCTATGATCTGCAGAGATTGGCAGGTGAGAACGATGAATAAAAGTGTGGTAAAAAAATCGTTCTTCATTACTGCCAAAAACAACAAGATGATCATGGCGTTGCTGGCTCTGGCCGTGCTGGGGGCAGTAATTGCCAGCCTGATCCCTCCGCAGATACTTAAACTCATCATCGACCATAACCTGGTGCCCCAAAACCCGGATGGATTGATGCGTCTGGCCGCTTTATATCTGACGATGCTGTTGTTGGTCGGAGTTTTTGATTTCATGAAAGAATTCATCCTGACGGTGATGGGCCAAAAGATAAGCAAAGAAATCCGTCTGGCCATGATGGGCAAATTGGAGCGAATAAGCAGTTCGTTCTTTTCTTCCCAGGAATCAGGGGCGGTGGTTTCAAGATTTATCAACGATGTTGATGCGATCAATACCTTGTTTACCAGCGGTGTGGTGGGCATGATCATCAGCAGTTTCAAGATCATCGGAATTATCTTATCGATCTGGCTGTTCAGCTATAAACTGGGCTTATTTACCTTATCGTTCCTGCCGGTTATATATCTTATAACCCGCTTGTTTCAGAAACGGATGCTGGCAGCGCAGATTAAAAACCGGATTCTGGTCAGCAAGGTCAACAACCATATAGCGGAAAGTCTCAATAATATATTGATGATCAAAGCCGGCAGCAAGGAAAAATTTATGGAACAAAATTATAGCGGATATCTGCAGGAAAACTTCCAAACCCTTGATAAAGTAAATTTCTATGATGCGGTATTCTCTCCCATTATTCAGGTCTTGCGGGCATTTGTAATCGCCGCTATTGTCCTTATGTGCTCAGAGCAGCTCGGCTGGCTGGGGATTTCTCTGGGTATGGTGGCAGCCTCAATCGAACTGATTTCCAATCTGTTTGAACCGGTCGAGAATTTCGGCATGGAACTGCAGAACATTCAGCAGGCCGTTTCCGGTATTCGCAGGGTAGATGAGTTTTACGCCGAACCCGAGGAAACAGGGAAAAATGAGGAGCTGACTGCAGATGCAGTTATTCCCGATCGGGCTGAGGTCAAACTTGATTTCCATAATCTAAGCTTTGCCTATGAGACGGGAAATGAGGTTTTAAAAAATATCAATCTGCATATAAAACCGCAGGAAAATGTCACCTTGATTGGCCGCACGGGGGTGGGCAAGTCCACCCTGTTCAAGCTGATAATGGGGCTTTTAAAGCCGCAGGAAGGGGTCATAACCATCAATGGCATAGATGTCTGCAGCATTCCCAACCGCGAGAAAAGAAAAATTTTTGGTTATGTTGAGCAG
>JAAYCZ010000342.1 GCA_012729495.1 Syntrophomonadaceae bacterium
GGATCAGTGGATTGATTCGCAGCCGGAGATGAAAAACGCCTTCAAAAATATGACGGAACCGGTCAGGAAAAATTTATCCCATGATTTTGTTTGGTTTGAAAGTCCCATGGATCAGTGGATTGATTCCCATCCGGAGATAAAAAATGCCTTCAAATATATGACGGAACCGATCAGGAAAAATCCGCAGGATGAATTTATGTGGTATGGGATATCATTGGAAAAGTGGCTTGATTCCCATCCGGATATGAAATCTGCCCTCGACCAATTGCCTAACCAAAAAGTTGCCTAATAAAACAGTATATTTTAAGAAAAATCGGGGTCTTATAGGACCCCGATTTAATTTATTTATCCTGGAACTCAGGTTTTCTCTTTTCAAAGAAGGACTGAATGGCTTCTTTTTGATCTTGTGTCCCACAGCAAAAGGTGGATTGAATCTGTTCCAGCAGCAACCCGCCGGCAATACTGCTGTCCAGGGAAGCATTGATGGCTTTTTTGCCAAACCGTACTGCCCAAGGGGGATTATTAACTATTTTTTTAGCCAGTTTTTCCGCCCGGGCATATAATTCCTCACGGGGGACAACAATTTCTATAAAGCCTATTTCACGGGCTTCCTTGGCATCTATTTCCTCGCAGGCCAAAATCAATCGTTTCGCCTGTCCGGCACCGATCAATCGAGGCAGGCGCTGGGTTCCGCCCATATCAGGACTTAGTCCGAAGCGAACCTCCTGCATCCCAAATTTTGCATCTTCAGAAGCAATCCGAATATCACAGGCACAGATCATTTCCGTAGCGGCACCGTAACAAAGCCCATGTACGGCGGCAATCACCACGGCGTTCATTTCCTGCCAGCGGGTATAGGTACGCTGCAGTCGGTTTATATTATCGATAACAAAATCAGAACTACTTCCGGCTAAATCTTTGAGGTCTATACCAACGGAAAAATGAGGACCGTCAGCTTTAATGATGACTACCCGGATTTCACGGTTGGCTTCAATTTCATCCTGGATCAGATGAATTTCTTTCCACGGTCCTACCCCCATCGCATTCATTCGATCAGGACGGCTAAGGGTTACGGTTGCGATTGGTCCTTCAATATTGAGTTTGAAGAATTCATATTCAGCCATTTTTTCCCCTCCATTACTTAATTTATTGTTTTCGTTTATTATATATGAATAAGTGTTAAATATAAAATTACTGCGCGGCGCTGTGCTTGCCTTTCGGGCTTTCGGCACCAGATGCCATATAGCATCGTCGCTTCACTCCGTTCAGGATGACATAATACTGTTTTAATAAGTGGTTGTGCCTTGCAGGCACAGAAGTTTAAGGGGCTATTTAAAAATATATTAATTTTATTAGGCAGGTTGAAGCTAATGGAGCAAAATCATAAAGATGAAAATCCAACAAACTACGGTGAGCCACAGGACTGGGAATGGAGATTGGCCGAGCAGGAATTCGATGAACATAGAAAAAACAAATCCGGCAAGAATAGTTTTCTTCTTATCATCCTCACCATACTTTTGATTGCAGCTTTTACGGCCATATCTCTGCCGGATCTGCAGGTGTTTATGGCCGGGCGGTTTGATTTTATGAAAGACAATGCCCGGCTCAGTAGTGATCAGATCGTAACCACCGCCAAACCCGCCGTGGTAGCAATTGAAGCAGAAGTTGGCAACCCTTTGGCTCATTCCGTTCGTCAGGGAACCGGTTTTAATATATCATCCCGGGGAAGGATTATAACCAACCATCATATTGTTGAAGGCTCCAAAAATATTAAAATTACTTTTGGGGACGGCTTAATATTTTATACTGCCAAATTTGTTGCCGTGGAGGGAATAGACCTGGCCATCATCGATTTAAACAGCGCCAACCTGCCTGCCATTGCAGTTGATGAAAATGGGCGTCCCCACAATGGTGAACAGGTAACCATCATAGGTAATCCGTTGGGATTGCAAAAAATTGCCCAACGCGGACAAGTCGGCCAATACCATTTTACCCAAGACAATCAAACCCTGGTATTTGATGTCAACGTTCCGGCAAATCCCGGTAACAGCGGCAGTCCGGTTTTAAATGATCAGGCGCAGGCGGTGGGAATCGTCTTTGCCAGTACGGAAATGAAAATAGGGGAGCAGAGCGAAATTCGTACCCTGGCCATCCCCATAAATGTTTTGCAAAATATCAGCCCGGATTAAATCTTCTCCAGGTTTGAATAATACTTTTCCAATTCCAGCAAATAGGCTTTGGTTTTCAACCCGCCCCCATAACCGACCAGCTTTCCATCAGACCCGATCACCCGATGGCAGGGAACAATAATGGAGATGGGATTACGATGGTTGGCCATCCCTACCGCCCGGCAGGCATTCTTATTGCCGATCATACGCGCTATATCGCCATACGATCTGGTCTGCCCGTAGGGAATCGTCAGCAGGCTGTGCCATACCCTGACCATGAATTCTGTTCCCGACATGGAAAGCGTCAGATCAAAATCTTTTCTGCAGCCCCGAAAATAATCTTGCAATTGCTGCTTGGCTTCATAAAGAGTCGGGGTCATTGCTTCGCTATATTTAAGGGGTATCGGTTCTCCAGGCAAGTAAAGGTGGGTGATCGCCCCATCTTTTTCGGTTATTCCCATGGTGCCGATTTCAGAGGCGAAATAACAAATATATTCCATATTTTCACCTGCTTTGAAAAGCTTTTTTAACAGTATAACATCTTCGGCCAGGTTACGGTTAGTGGCCATTTTTCTGCCCGTAAAGAAGGGCAGGGGAAACGCGCCTTATTTTTACAGAGAAATATGTCTTATATTGGCATGCGGGAGAAAGAATTATTCCAATGCTGAAACAAATGTTTCACGTGAAACATTTCTGACATAAGAATGCCGTTATTACTGGATTTTTGTTCTTGAAAAATGAAAAATTCTTTGAAATAATCGGCGGGAGACTGCCGACAATTTTTTTATGCAGACATTAGATTCAAGAAAAGAGATATCATAAGAGGAACAAGCCGAATCTAAATAACAAAAGAGTGTAACAAGTCAACTGAAGAGGTGCCGTTCTGAACTTAAGAATAATTCCCCCTCAATCAGGACCAGGCCCTGGTCGAGTCAATGCGAAAAAACTAGCCAAATATTTTGCCACCTGTCGATAAACAAAAATCTATCAGCAGGCGGCTTTGAACCGCCCCCCGCTTCCTTGTAAATATTGCAATTAATCGTTAATGCTTTTTTATTTGTAAAAAATGATTCATTACAAGAGCAGTGACAGATAGATGTCACTGCTTTTGTGTATTGATAAGTTAAAACGATATTTTAATTCAACCAAATGGATTTCCTCCCAAATGCAGGAATATTGTCGTTGTTGGTGAATTATGTAA
>JAAYCZ010000038.1 GCA_012729495.1 Syntrophomonadaceae bacterium
ACAAAATTGAGGTGGAGCAGCTCTTTGCGGTGGCGATTTTGACCCACACACAATGGTAAATTTGAGAGGCAGGGATGCCAAAGCTGTATTTTCATATCAAATTGTGCGGTCAATCACCGTCACCTGCATGATCACGTCCCGCAGGCGGTCAGGCCCAACCATATAATCAAGAACGTCATCAGAAGTGCTACCCCACATTTCGGCGGAACCATCAGAATGGGCAATACAATACTTCTCCCATTGCCAAAGACCCCATATTTAATTCCATTCCACACAAAAATCACTTCGCCGCCTTGCTTGAGACACCATTTAAAATCACTAATCGTTTTAAAGCTATTTTGCTCTGGCGAGTTCTTTGATATAGCTTTTACGCCCATATAATAACCTTGCGATAATTGCAGTTTTCCTCTGTCATATAAAACCTACTGTGCGTAGTAAGGAACAATTCCTTATAATACAGGCTACAAACAGCAATCAGGAGGTAAGGCGAATCGTGTTATTATTTTGAAGACTAATACACCTATTTAACACCAAAGTTTTCAGCATTGTCGCATTCTGTTTTCAAGATTACATCAATCAAAGCTGCATGCTTATCCTGCCGACGAGGTGGCCTGCCGTTACCCACTGATATTAGGCGATTCTTGATTCTGCTTAGTCAATTCTGTCTTTTTGTATGCGTAGGCAGTTCAATTGTTACTGTCAGGCCATGCGGATCGGTTTTCGCAAAATTGATTTTCCCCTGATGTACTTTGACAATTTGTTTGACCAGCTTTAACCCCATACCATGTGCCACTTCTCCATTTTCATCATGTGTACTCGGAGTTATTTCAGCCTGATTCAGTTTGTTTAATAACAGCTCGGGGGCGCCGCTTCCCGTATCCTCAACTTTAAGCGTGCAGATGGTCTCATCTCCCCCGACAGTGATGAAAATATTGCAGCCGTCAGGGTTATGACCGATGCTGTTTTGAATCAGGTTTTCGAGCATTCGTATAAGAAGCGCATTGTCGCCCTCTACGATTATTTTCTCAGCACTGGCATCAATATGCAAATCTAGATCAAATTGCTGTTCAAGACCGTTGTTGATAAAATCGCTGATGACCTGCCGTGCTAGTTCAACGGGACTTATCATTGCTACTGTCATTGGTTGCATGGAATATTCCAATTTTGAGGCGAGATTAAGGTCAGCAATTAGCCTGCGAAGTTTCTCTGCCTGTCTGCGAATCATGCCCGCCTGCGTTTTCGTTTCACTTGGCAGATTATTGTCGTCTTCAATTTCACCGGCATACCCGAGAATAATTGACAGAGGGGTTCGGATGTCATGTGATATCCCGTTGATCCACTCCGCGCGTGCAAGGTCCTTCTTTTGTATATGCTCTCCGGCACGATTAAGCTCAGCATTAATCTCAGCCAATTCTCCGCGCTCCGTTAGCGATATCGGTTTTCCCTGCGCCATCGTGCCGATGCCTGTCAGAATAGGCCTTACGGCCTTTTCTACCCTATGTGTGTTGCGCCAGAACAGAATAAGCATTAGCAGGATATTTGCGGCAAAAAGCACAGTCGGTGCAACAATGTCGGCCACAACCTCTTCAGAGTTAGTCGAATAATTATACTTGACGATACTGTCCTTCGGATATCCAACAATGAAAAGGCCATCAGGGTGCGTCCATACATAAACGGGATAATCCTTCAAATACCACCGGCTGAACTGAGCAATTTCTGCCGCGGTATAGCTTTGAGGCAGATCATCGGGCATACGTTCGTTCCAGATTACCGTTCCGCCGTCGTTAAGCAACATGGCCCAAGCGTTGTTATTTGCTAGCTTTTCGCTAAAATCTTGTGTGGTGCTGATTATTCCATCTGTAACTGTAACCATTGCAGCCAGCTTACTAATAGGCAGATGTGAATCCATTGAGTTGTTTGCTGCTGTAATGAGAATCACGCCAGCTAGCACGATGTTGACCACAAGAAAAAGCAAAAGGACTCCTATGGTAGAAAGAAAGTATTTACGGAAGAAGCGCTGTACAGAATTCATACTTTTGCCTCTTTAACAATGAGCTTATACCCAAGCCCTTTCACCGTTACGAGGGACATAGGATCGGACGGGTTGTCTTCAATTTTCTCGCGCAAGTGCCGGATATGCGTCATTAATGTGGTTTCGTAGCCCTGCCATATTTCGCCGCAGGCGGTTTGGCACAGAGAGCCTATCGTGACAACACGCCCAGCGTTCTCAGAGAGCTTTAGAAAAACAGCATACTCCTTTGCTGTTAATGCGGTTACCGTTTCACCGTGACGTACCTCAGCTTTATCCAAATCTACAGAGGAAGCGGCCAGCTCCACAATACGGCTTCCGTCAGGATAAGCACGTTTTAAAATTGCCTTAACACGCAATATGAGTTCTTTCGGTAGGAAGGGCTTGACCAGATAATCGTCGGCTCCCAGCTCAAAACCGGTAAACTTGTCCTCTGCCTCGCCTTTGGCCGTCAGCATCAGTACAGGTGTTTTGCTGACTTCCCGTATTTCCTTGAGAAGCTCAAACCCGTCAATACCCGGCATCATAACGTCTAGAATTACCATAGCGGGCATTTTTTTACCAAGCAAATCCAGGGCAGCTTCACCTGAGGAAGCAGTTATGATCTGTGTAAATCCGGCATGTTCAAAAATTGACCTTATCATGGTCAGTAAATCCATTTCATCATCAACGACAAGAATCGGTTTGTCCTTCAAGCGGAACACCTCCTAACAGAACGTCCATGTTAGCGAAAGTTTTATACGGTAATTGTAACTCAAAAGCTGCACTTTGTATATTGTTTTGACATCAATCTCAAGGAAAACTCAAGGTTGTCTCCAACCTGGCTCAAGGTTGCAATTGTATAATCAATCCGAAAGCTCAAGAGGAGGCTACTTATATGAATGATGTTATCATAGAAACACGGGATTTAACCAAACAATACGGTGAACAAAAAAGCGTGGCTGATCTTAATATCCACGTGCGGCAAGGCAGAATTTATGGACTACTCGGACGAAATGGAGCCGGCAAGACAACGACAATGAAAATGCTGCTGAACCTGACCTGCCCGACATTCGGCGAAGCGAGAATTTTCGGAGAGGATATCCGAACGCATGAAAAGCAGATTCTTCCACGCGTTGGAAGCCTGATTGAATCTCCGGGGTTTTACCCCAACCTCACGGGGACGGAAAACCTCAGAATTTTTGCTGAACTGCGAGGCGTAAAAAAGAAAAATGCCATCCAAGAAGCGTTGGAACTGGTCAGCCTCCCGTACCGGGATAAAAAGCTCTATTCGCAGTATTCTCTAGGAATGAAGCAACGCCTTGCTATTGCTCTTGCGGTCATGCACGATCCTGAACTACTGATACTGGATGAACCCATCAACGGCCTCGACCCCATAGGAATCGCGGAGGTCCGCAGATTTATTCGGGAGCTTTGCGACGCAAGAGGAAAAACCATTCTGATCTCCAGCCATATTCTTTCCGAAATCGCACTGTTAGCCGACGACATCGGGATTATCGACCATGGCGTTCTGCTGGAAGAAGCGAGCCTGAAGGAGTTGGAGCGAAAGAACAGCCAGTTTGTACACTTTGTCGTTTCAGACGCAGAACAGGCGTCCCAACTTTTGCTGCGGAACTTCAAAACGCAGAATTTCAACGTGGAGAACAGACATGACCTGCGGTTGCTTGATACTTCGCTGCCGATTGCCGCAATCAACCGCTGCTTCATCGAAAACGGCATAGAAGTTACGGAAACACACGTCTGCGAAGACACCTTGGAGGACTATTTCAAAAAGGTGACCGGAGGTGTGGGGATTGCTTAAATTGATAAAATGTGAGCTGTGGAAGCTAAAGCGCAGAAGATTTGTTTCCCTTACTTTACTGTTTGCGTTTTTGTTTCCGATTCCTTTGACTTATATGATGACCACTCCGTCGATGGCCTCGCGCAGCGACACGCCCGCAGAAGCGTTCGACGGCGTCTTCAACTTTGTACTCGGATACGGCGTCCAGTTTTTGCTGCCCGCGATCCTCGGCATCCTCGCGGCGATCCTTTTCTTTATGGAGCGCGACAACGATACCTTTAAGAGTTTGAGGACGATACCGGTTACAAGCCGACAGATGATATTTGCGAAGATCACGGTGCTGTTTTTGTTCGGCATCTTTTTCAGCATAGCGTCCCTGGGCGCGACACTCCTTTGTTCCGCTTTTCTGCCACACGCTTTTGAAATCACCGGACTGTTGTACAAGCTAATCATGTCCATCGAAATGGGGATATTCATTACAGCGGGTACATTGCCACTGATTATTCTGATTGTGTTTTTCAGCAAAACCTATGTGTTTTCCGTCCTACTGTGCATTTTTTACAGTGTGCTGAATATGAGCGCAACCTCGCTTTTCGAGGTGCTTCCGAAAGCAGTTACGTGGATTCTGCCGGGTACGCTCACAACCTTCTGGAGCGCCGGCAACATGGTGTCGCACGGAATAGACCTGAATATCAAGGCAATGACTGATCTTGGCCTGATCCCTACCACCCTTCAAACCACGGCTATTCTGGCTGGCACGAGCATCATTTCTGTCGCCTTGATCAACATTATGTACGAAAGGAGGAACCGTGAATGACGGTCTTAAGAATTGCTAAAACAGAATATTGGAAGCTCAGACGCTATTCCATCTTATGGGCGGGTGTAGTTCTGATGCTACTTTCCGTACTGCTTACGCTGTTTACGTCCACCGCGAATGACGGTATGGTATGGACGTTTCCTATTTTGGTCGAGCAGGTAATCAAAAACAACATGACAACTATTTTTCCCGTGTGCATCACGCTGATTGCCGGATATATCATTGCGCGTGAACAGAAGGACGATACTCTGAAAAACATACTGACGGTTCCGCTGACTTTCAAGTGGCTGCTTGTCGGGAAGTTGCTGGTCTGCGGATTGATATCGCTGTTTCTTGGACTTGTATGTACGGCCTTTACTATCCTTGCGGGATTGCTTATGGGTTTTCCCAATATTTCAGTTGGGACGGCTACACAGTGCCTTATGCAGATCACATTGCTGAACCTCTTTCTATACGTCTCAGTTATGCCCATTATCATTTTGACCAGCCGCGCCGCAAACGGTTTTCTTGCCGGGGTGGTCATTGCCTTCGCCTATGGATATGGCGGCATGTTTGCCGCAGGCAGCATGAAGCTGGCAAACCTCTATCCCATCACGGCAAGTCTCGGAATGATTAACTACCGAAGCTATGAAGTGCATTGGAACATCTTGCTGTGCTACCTGAGCATGGCAATCATGCTGGCAATTTCCACAGTTATAATCCTGTTGATGCGTAACAATGTAGAGCCAAAGAAACCTGTGAAAAATAAAGCTAAACCGAAAGCCCCTCTGAAAAAGGGCTGGTAGTTAAGAAAAGGAGCTTATGTCTATGAAAATAACAAAAACGATTGTAAAATTCGTGCTGATAGCGGTCGTTTCCTGTCTGATACTCGGCGCGTCGGGCTGTTCTTTATTGGACAGCATTGATAAGGACAAGGTCTTGGGTACTTATAATGACGTGATCCAATCCGCCGGGAAAGCCACGCTCACAAAGGGAATTTCCCTGAAAGGGGACCGAGAATTTGGCTCTGACAAATATGTTGGGACCTACAAGGCTGACTATAAAAAATTCACCGGAACAGAGTATTTGTTCGGTAATACCTCTATCGATAGGGAAAACGGCAACTCTGTGGTCATTACCTGTACATTTGATATCAAAGACGGGACGGCAAGGTTATTCTGGCTCAGTGGGGCCGAAGAGCCAGTCGCGCTTCTGGAAGGCTCCGGAGAATATTCGGATACCGTTGAACTGCCGGAGGGGGGCAACTATTTTGGAATCACAGGTGACGGACTGAAAGGTTCTGTCAAGCTTACGATAACGGATGCGGAAATGGAGGCAGACTAATCATGAAAAAGAAAAGCCTTTCCTTCAAGACAAGCCGCGAACTGCGGGAAGGGACTTATCTCAAGCTGGAAGTTATGCCTGTAAGATGTGTAATCGGTTGGGAAGAAGTGCAGTATGATGGTTTACCCGAAACGGTAAAAAGCATATATCAAAAGTGAATTATTGAGTCGTACATATCAATTAAGAGATATACAAAAGAACGCCAAGTTTATGATAAGCTAAGGTCAATAGACTTGGGCTTCAGCCAAAAGATTATTGCTTGAGAGCACCTGATGAGTAAGAAAATCGGCATCTCCCGCTGGCTACCTAGTAGGAGGTGCCGATTTATGCGCAAATCAAAAATTGTTGGCTGGATCTGTGGATTAGCCCAAGGGAAAAACGAATACAAAATCAACAACGTGACTTTTGTCGTAGAATCTCGTTTGAACCCTTTGACTCGGATACTACGATTAGGGATCGTTTCGGCAGAACTATCAGCAGTGACTCTATACCGTTGACTGAGATATCCGAACCTTGCAAAATGGAAGCGGAATGTGTTTGCTCGGCTGCCAGAAAGGAGAACTGATGCAGTCGAAAAACAAAAAAAAGAATATAGGTATCACAGCACTCTATTGTCGCCTGTCCCGTGATGACGGTACGGAGGGCGACAGCAACAGCGTCGTAATCAGAAACGGCTTTTGCAGAAATACGCCAAAGAAAACGGCGGATAATACGCGTCATTATGTGGATGATGGCTATACCGGAACCAACTTTAACCGTCCCGGTTTTCAGAAACTACTGGAAGATATTGAAATGGGCTATGTGACTGCTGTTATAGTAATGGAT
>JAAYCZ010000343.1 GCA_012729495.1 Syntrophomonadaceae bacterium
ACTTCAGTTCATCACTAACCTGCGTTATTTCCCTCACATCACGCTCAATATAGGTTTTGGTATATGATCCGTAGAATATCTGCCAGTCAAAATCCGGGTTGGCCTGCAGCTCCGGCATACATCCCCGGTGGATGGTGCTCCAGATTTCTTTGTAATCTGCTTTCTTTATATCCAGTCCTCTTGCAGTAAAATACTCCGACGTAGGGATGAATGGTTGGTTGTATGAAACACCCTTTATCTCCCGCAGCGAAAGCCCTAGTAAATTAAGAATGCCAATCCTGCCTGCCAGGGACTCGCTTACATTTTTCATCATCTTGAACTGCTGAGATCCGGATAAGAAAAATTGTCCTTTCTTTTTTTCTGCATCAAGATACATCTTAATGTAAGGGAAAAGGTTGGGGGCATACTGTATCTCATCGATAAAAACAGGCGGCACTGTATTTTTAAAAAATGTTCCCGCTTCTTCAACGGCAGATTGCAACATGATTGGATCGTCCAGGGTTATATAAGATATCCCTTTGGTGACGGCCTTCATAAGCGTTGTCTTTCCAGCTTGCCGGGGACCGGTCAGGATAATAGCCCCGAACATTTTGGCGGCTTTATTGATGCTTTCTTCCATTTGGCGTTTGATGTACATAGCGGCCTCCCGACTATTTTAATATCTAATATTATTATAGCCGGCCGATGGTTACAAGTCAAATATATCGCGATATACATACCCACACCGGTGCTTTCGAAAAATGTTTTTCAGGCTTTACTACAAATTGTTGTAATACATCTCGACCAGATCTTCCAGATGCGGGCAAGCGGAAAGTTGGCATATATATATAAAAACCCCAGTTTTTCGTCTAAACTGAAGTTCTTAATAACGCCTTTGGGGTTATGAACATTTTATTGCAAATCCCGTGTTTTCGGGCTCCCTATGTATTTCTCAAATGCGACAAGTCTTTGGAAACCTTCCTCACTTAATGCATTATTTTTTGAAATCGCCGATTGCCTCTCTGATTAAATCTACCACTTCTTTTCCGGACAGTATTTCCTCGATGCCGGTACCTTTTACCCCAGGCGATACATTCAGATCTACGGCCAGCAATTCTTCTGTGTTTGCTATGTAATCTATTGCGAACAGTGGATAATGTATCTGCGGATGATAGGCGTCTTCTTCCTGCTTTATAATTTCAATCTCTACATTGCCGCAATTGGAACGCCAATCATCCCGGCTGGTGTAGCGCAGCCAAAAGCCTTTCTTGCCAATCTGTAAATACCGCATCGAAACAGATTTACCCGGCAAAGGCGGTATAAACAACGAACATAAGTAATTAGGGTATTTATCCGATGCCTGGTATAAAGGCATGAGAACTTTACCCTC
This sequence comes from Syntrophomonadaceae bacterium, assembly GCA_012729495.1. Classification (GTDB taxonomy): domain Bacteria; phylum Bacillota; class Syntrophomonadia; order Syntrophomonadales; family Syntrophomonadaceae; genus Syntrophomonas_B. The sequence goes on from JAAYCZ010000343.1 coordinate 1,370, forward strand.
GCCTCGATGGGCATTTTCATCGAGGTATATCACTACGCTCAACAGATATTTACTGTCTTTTTGGAGTTCCTGTTCTCTTTCCAGAAGTCGTGGGTATGTTTGGTTCATTACTTCCCGGGGCGTTCCGTAGGGTGGCGTCTTCACTCCGATTGCTGAGAGAAATTCAAGCGCAGCCCTTCTCCCCCTACCCTGTCTTAAGTATCGTTCAAAAGGGATCCCATCAAAATCGAACCAATGGTCGTAATAGTCGTGAAAATCACTTTTTAATTTTACTTGCATTCAGATCCCCCTCTTAAACAATTATTCTTCCTGGCGGTGATTAATCACAACTGAAATCGTATATACTCCCCTGATAAATATATTTAATATAAATATCGACTTTTATTGCTTGCGTTACAGGACCAATTGTATGAATTCGCTGCCAATGCAAAAAACTGTGTGGTATTGAATTCCAAGTAGGATGAAAGAACCTATATCCGTAGTAGTCTCATAAAAAAATAGCGGGGGCTCTAAAAGTCCCGCTATTACTGTATTCATCTGGTGGGCGCGGAGGGTTTCGAACCCACGACTTCCACCGTGTGAAGGTGGCACTCTCCCGCTGAGTTACGCGCCCGTTTATTGATTTGTTTTTATTTTAGCACCCTGCCGGGCAGGATTCAAATCTTAAAATAACTGATCGCTTACGATGGTCTGGGTTCTCTTTGGGCCTACGGCCACGATGGCCTGTTTAACCCCGCACAGTTCCTCGACTTTGGCGATATAGTTCCGGGCGGCTGCGGGCAAGTCCTCATAGTGTTCGATTTGGCTGATGTCCTGCTGCCAACCGGGCATTTCTATATATTCAGGAACGCATTCTTGCAGAATGCCGAGGTTGTCCGGAAACTCATAAAGGATTTCGCCCTTGTAACGATAGGCTACACATATTTTTATGGTAGCAAAAGTGTCCAGCACGTCCAATTTGGTGATGGCCAGATCGGTCAGCCCGTTGATCCTGGCTGCATAGCGCAAAATGACTGCATCCAGCCAACCGCATCTTCTGGCTCTTCCGGTAGTAGTGCCGAACTCCGCTCCTCTTGAGCGCAGCAATTCTCCGTTTGCGTCATTCAGTTCGGTGGGGAATGGTCCCTCCCCGACTCTGGTGGTATATGCTTTCACTACCCCTATAACCCGGCTGATATTGGTAGGCCCGACACCGGCACCGATACAGGCACCTCCGGAGGTCGGGTAGGACGAAGTTACATAAGGATAAGTTCCGTGATCGATATCGAGCAATGTCCCCTGGGCGCCTTCAAACAGAACTTTTTTGCCTTCCTTAATAGCCTGGTTGACCAACAGGGATGTATCCGCCACATACTTTTGGAGTCGGGCGGCCTGATCCATCAATTCGGCATAGATGGCTTCGATTTCAAAGCCGGGGGCATCATATATTTTTTGCAGGAGGAGATTCTTGCGCTCCATTTCCTGGGCAAATCTTTCTTTGAAGCCGGGATCAAACAAATCACAGATCCGAAATCCCGTCCGGCTGATTTTGTCTTCATAAGCAGGCCCGATACCGCGTTTGGTGGTACCAATTTTTTTGCACTGATCTTCTATGGCATCGATTTCTTTATGATAAGGCATGACCACTTGGGCACGGCTGCTAATCCTCAGGTTGCTGGTGTCAATCCCGCGTTCCTGCAGTTCTTTCAGTTCTGTCAACACTTCGCCCATGTCGACCACCACCCCGTTGCCTATAATGCAAATGGTTTTGGGGTAAAGAATCCCGGACGGTATCAGATGCAGCATGAATTTCTCACTGGCTACTTCGACTGTATGTCCGGCATTACTGCCGCCCTGGTACCGGACTACACAATCAGCCTTTTCGGCAAGGAAATCCGTTATCTTTCCTTTACCTTCGTCTCCCCACTGGGAACCTACTAATACTACCGCTGACATAGGTCCACCCCCCTGGTTTATCTAATTGGTTAAAATCTGGGCTGATCACAGCCTGGTTGCTTTTTCCTTCGTCAACCTATTAATCTTAGCAAAAGGCCCAATCTGTGTCAACCGAATGGGCTGGGTCAAAACATGAGGTTCTTGCTTGTCCCGGTTCCGGTTTGATTAATTTATCCGGGCTATCGATTCGGCCACAAAAACATGCTCATAGGCTTCTTCGATCATATTGATGGGGATGATCTCGATATCTTTTACCCCGGCCGGAATGTCGGCAATATTCCCGGCTGGTATCAGTACTTTGCTGATTCCGGCCTGGCGGGCACTGATTATTTTTTGATAAATGCCCCCCACCGGCTTTACCCGGCCCTGGATGGATATTTCTCCACTTATGGCTACATTCTGCATAATGGGCCGGTTCAGAACCGCGCTGCTAATGGCCAGATATATGGCTGCTCCGGCCGAAGGTCCATCCACCTGTCCGCCGCCGACCACGTTAATATGAACGTCATAATCTTTGAGCTGGCCATGATGAATTTTACGGAAAACGGAGGCCGCATTTACGACGGAGTCTTTGGTCATGCTGCCGGCGGTATCATTGAAACGTATACTGCCGGTGCCTTTTTCAACCGGGAAAGCAATCGCTTCCAACTCGATCAGGGCCCCCCGGTAGCCGTTGATGCCCAGGCCAAAGATTTTACCTGTTTCCGCCCCCGGATATGCTTTGCTGCTTATGGCGGGGGTGAGCCGGCTGTTCTGGATGGCCTCATATACATGCTCCGTCCTTACTTCGATTGGCTGCCCCAGTTCGGGGTGCATTTCATGGCGGGCCAGAGCATAGGCATCGACCAGAATTTTATTGGCGGTGCGGCCGTCATTGCTGTAATCACAAATAATTTGATTGACTTCATCAGCTATGGTTATCCCCAGTTTGCCGGCAGAATTATGTACGATCTGGCTGATCTGCCCGGTCGAGAGGGGTTCAAAAAATATCTCCATGCAGCGGGAACGAAAAGCGGGAATAATTTCTTCCCGGCTGCGGGTGGTGGCGCCGATGAGAACGAAATCTGCCGGTACGCCTTCGTCGAACATTTTCTTTATATACTGGGGAATCCTTTCATCCTGGGGATCATAATAGGATGATTCAAAATAAACCCGTTTGTCTTCCATAACTTTTAGCAGTTTATTTTGCAGGTAAGGATCCATCTCCCCGATTTCATCTATAAAAAGGATCCCGCCATGGGCTTCGGAAACGAGCCCCAGTTTGGGCTCGGGAATGCTGTCTTCGGCCAGTTCCCGCCGGGCACCCTGATAAATGGGATCATGGACGGAGCCTAACAGGGGATTGGTCGATTCCCGCGGGTCCCAGCGCAAAGTGCTGCCGTCCACTTCTATAAAGGGGGCATTGGTTTTAAAAGCACTTTCCTGGCTGGCCTTGGCCATTTCCAGCGCCAGGCGCGCACAACTGGTTTTTCCCACTCCGGGAGGTCCATAAAGCAGTATATGCTGCGGCCAGGGTGAATTCAGTTTGGACACCAGTGCTTTAACTGCCTGCTCCTGTCCTACCAGTTCTTCTATTGAGCTTGGCCTGAGCAGCGCCAAAGCGGAGCGATTCAATCCATTATGTTCCATGATTTCCAGCTGGCCCAATTTTTTTAGAGTGCGGGCATTTTCACAACTTTTGCCGGTTTCTTTAATAACCCGTTTGCGAATATCCTGCACATATTCACTATAATTTTGTTCCATCAGTTCCTGTACGCGCTGCTCCAACTGCTGGGCGACAAGCTGGCGGGCAAACTGCTCGGCAATCATCTCTTCCAGTTCCAGCAACATTTGTTCCTCGGTTTTATCATCGGACAACGCAGTGATGGTTGGATCTTCACGTAATATTCTATGTAAGGCCAGCAGCTGCTCCTCAGCATGCTCGGAATGTAGCAGCTCGATGGCATCCAGTTTGCTGGCGCGGATAATAAATTCCTGACTGCCAAATAATTTTTCGGTCTGGCTGATTAGGGTTGCTGTTTTTAGTTGCAGACAGGTTGGCTTTTCTTGCTGCGATTGTTTGCGCTTAAATTGCTTGAACATTGGCTGCTTCAATTGGGTTTCCTCCTGGATTTATTCGGCGGTGACAATTAGTTTCAATTCAGCCTGAATAGCAGGGTATATTTTTATTTTAAAGCTGTATTCGCCCAGATGTTTGATGACTTCTCCCTGTTCGATTTTCTTTTTGTCTATTTTGACTCCGAATCGTTTTTCCAGCGTATCGGCTATTTCCTGACTGGTGACTGCGCCGAAAAGTTTTTCGTTGCTGCCGGTTTTGGCCTTTAATTCGATTGTCTGGCCATCGAGTCTGGCTTTGAGCTGTTCGGCCTGTTCTTTTTCCTTGTCCTTCAGTTTGGCATCACGCACTTTTTTTTCTTCTATTTCTTTTACTCTGGTCTTGCTGGCTTCTTCAGCTAATCCCTTGGGGATTAAATAATTGCGGGCATAACCGTCTGATACTTCAATGATTTGCCCTTTGACGCCCTGTTTTTTCACATCCTGGGTAAGGATTACTTTCATTGGATCCCCTCCTTTTTTCGATGTATTTTTCTATAGTTAAATAATGAATCAAACAGTCCCGTTAAGCCAATGAAAATAATGGTTGGGACGGTAAAGAACAGGCCCAGCATAACGACCAGGGCCACAATCCAAATTTTACTTTTCGCTGGCAGCCGCTGCAGCCAGTAAACGAGTACGGCGAAGCCGTAATAGACAGATATGGGAGCCAGTACCGCCAAAATATTGGCACCACTGTAGTAGAGCCAGTTCATCTGGTCGCGCCCCAACAGCCAGCAGGCCAGACCGGCAATTACCGCCCAGGACAACTGCCAGGGCATGATTTCCTCCTTAAACGGCTTGCGTTCCAGACCTGGCAATTGTTTTTTGCCAAATAAGCGTGAACTGAAATAGATAATCAGAAATATGGCAAATAAAGCCTGAATGCACAACAAGGCCGGAGTATACATTAACAGCAGACGGGCCATAGTGGTATAGGCTTCTTTTACTCCCTCGCGGTTGATGCCCCGCTGTTCATAAAATTCCATGAGCCCTGATTGATCAGCCCATTGCAAATTACTCTCCATCGCTGCATTTATCTCGGATTTTATATTGATTATCGCTTCATTGCCCAGATAAGCATAGCTGATACCCATATAAAAAACTACGCTCACTACCGC
>JAAYCZ010000344.1 GCA_012729495.1 Syntrophomonadaceae bacterium
CGTGGTAGAGAATTTCTCCGTTGCTGGGTATTTCCAACAGGTTGATGCAGCGCAGCAAGGTCGATTTACCGGAACCGCTGGCCCCGATAATACAGACGACTTCCCCTTTGTTGACGGAGAAGTTGATATCCTTGAGCACTTCGTTTTGGCCGAATGATTTTTGCAAATGCCTTATTTCGATGATATTTTCCATCAATGTTTCCCCCTGTCCACGATTTTGAATTCTGCTTCAGGAACAGTCTGGGAACCGTGAATGGTATAGACTGAAGGACCTTCCAGTTTCATTTCAAAGAAACGCAGAATACGAGTAACGGTAAATGTCAAAACAAAATAAACCGAGCAGGTAATCAGGAATACTTCGAAGTAGCGGAAGTTGTTGCCAGCCGCCGCTTTGGACATGAAAAACAACTCGGTTACGCCGATAACATTCAACACCGAAGTATCTTTGATGTTGATTACAAACTCGTTGCTGGTGGCGGGCAGGATATTGCGTACTGCCTGGGGCAGGATGATATAAAGCATGGTTTGCGCATGGGTCATGCCGATGGAGTGAGCCGCCTCAAATTGGCCTTTATCAATGGAAAGAATCCCGCCTCTGACGATTTCAGCCATATAGGCACCGGTATTGATGGAAACGATGAAAATACCGGCGAAGAAGGTGGAAAGTTTTATATTATAGATCAGAGCTACCCCATAGTATATAACCATGGCCTGCACGATCATAGGGGTACCGCGGAATATTTCTATATAACAAAGCAATAGGAAATTAACGATTTTAAAAAGGATGCGCTTGACGATAGGGGTATTTTGATCGATTGGAATGGTGCGAATCACACCAATTAAAATTCCTATACAAAAGCCGATGATAGTTCCGGTTAAAGAAATAATCAGGGTTACTTCGGCCCCTCTTAAAAAAAGGGGCCAGTATTGCTGAAATATAAAAGCTACCCATTGGAAAAAAGTACTGTCTGCAGTAACCGACATGAATAAAACAACTCCTGTTAGCTGCGACGATTAGTTCGAAGCAGGTTGATTCTTAATGGCCTGATCCATAATGGCCTTTCTTTGGTCCTCAGAAATTCCGGATAAAATCTTGTTGATGCTGCTGACCAGTTCGGGATTTCCCTTCTTAAGACCAACGGCAATGGCTACATCGTCGTCCGAAGCCTGGAAGCCTTTGCCGGGTGCAAATTCTACCATGGCAAATTTGTTATTGGCGGCGGTGGCAGAAACACCTTCCGGTCTTTCGGAAACATAGCCATCAATAATACCGGATTCCAGCGCGACCCGCATGGCCGGGAAATCATCCATGGCGGTTTGTTTCTTGACATTCGGGATCTGTTCAATAACGGTATAGTGGAATGTATTCAGCTGGGCCGTAACATTGGCGCCGGCAAGATCCTGCAGGCTGGTCGCGCCTTCATATTTGGAACCCTTTTGTACTACTACCACCAGATCGGAACGATAGTAGTGATCAGAAAAATCAATGGTCTTTTTTCTATCCGCAGTTGGTGACATACCGGCCAGAATAGCATCAATGGTACTGGATTGAACGGCCGGCGCCAGTCCGTCCCAGGCGGTTTTGACGATAACCAGTTCTTTGCCCATACCTTCAGCTAAACGCTTGGCAATTTCAACATCATATCCACCGGCAAATTCCTTGCTGCCGGCAATCGGAACCGCGCCGTTGGAATTATC
>JAAYCZ010000345.1 GCA_012729495.1 Syntrophomonadaceae bacterium
ATCATTAATATACATATAATAAAAAATATCAGCAGGGTCATTAAAATAATACTGCCCTGCTCACCTTCTAAGGTTACATTCTTTTTACCCATGACAAACTCCCCCTGGCAGGATTAAGTCCCTGCATTCGCTTATTCAGAATCAATCATCAGTATCTGCTTGGGCCGTACCAATCAGTAATCGGGGAATTGCAGAACACACCAGCCGAGTTGTCTCCTGGCCTTGGCAGACTTCCATATGGATGGTCGTATATCCCGGTTGGGAATCCGATCGAAAAGACAAACTGCTGATATAATTAGCCACCGGCATTTTGGCGGCTCCCTGACGATAAACGGTCTGATCCTGCAAATAATAGGACACGTAGTCGTCACCAACAAGCAAACGCAGCTTCTTGCTGTCATCCAGGTATTCCACTTCCCGCGCAGACATGATGTCCTCGATGATCATCTGCATGGCTGCCCGTTCGGCATATTGAATATCCGTAAACTCCAATTGGCAGGCAAATACTCTGTAGGTATTGATATAAATCGACATCAAGGCGGCGATCACCAGAGCTGCCAGCCCCAATGCCATAATGATTTCAGTAACAATAAACCCAGCCTGGTCAATTCTGCGCTTCATCTTGATCATCCTCTCAAAGCAGGATTAAAAATCGTGATCATTTCCAGGGAACGGCTCATTCCTGCATCATCCCAGGTAACCACAACCCGGACATCATAAAGGCCGGGCCAATCGCAATTTTTTTCCAGGCGCACGGTAGCCTGAAGCTCCTTGCCCGCATCCTCAGAGCCATTTACCGCAAACACATGACTGCCCTTTTCTGTATCTGTTATGACTTTCTGCCATTCATGGCAGGGTTGCGCCCGCAAATTCTCCAGCAGCTGATAAGCAAAACTGCTGGCCCTGGTCTGTTGTTCAGCATGTTTTATCATGCGCTGGGAAATGGTGAAACCACCCAGCAGACAGCTGCTGAGCAAGGCAACCATAAACAGGGTCACCATCACTTCCACCAGGCTCATGCCCTTTTCCCCGTGCCATCCATTCATTACAACCGCCGCCCATGAAATTTCTTTGTCATAATTATAGCTTATTTTTTCTATAAAGGGAATTATTGTTATTTAAGGGCAAAAAATATCGGGATGATTATCCCGATAAAATCAATTGGTACTCTCCATTTTATATCTACCAAATTTCGAGCCAGACTATAGGTTCTAGTTTATCTGATATTCATGCTCTCCGGAGTTCTAGTCTTCTCTTATAGGGGTGAGATCAACAATGGCCCCTTCGGCTCTCCCGGATCCTCCACCTATCGTAAGTGGTACGTTTTCTTCAGTAAAATAATCAGTTAACTTTTTGGATATTACATTTGTCCCCCCACCTGTAAATAAAACCGTATCAGCTATTACAACCCCGGTAAAAGTTGCACCTCCTTGGGTAAACTCTACAGCACCGTTAGGAGCAATAAGCACTCCGTTCATGGCGGCCTTTTTTGAAATGGTTATATCTCCCTTGCTTATGATGATTGCTGTTCCCGGCACTGAATTCTGCCATCCCGAAGAGGTATAATTATTGGCAACAAGTTTCCTGTTAGCAGGAATTGTTTTTTCGTTTACATCAATATTTTCAACGTCATATCCATTGGCAGTATACCAGCTATCCTCTCTCAGGGTTACGGTATAGGTGGGGGTAGTAAACGTCGGAATTGACGGAATTGAAGATACCTTATGGCACTTATTCAAAATACTCTGTTCATAATAATTTGGTTTCGATAAAGATCCAACATAATTAACGGTAAAATTACCCGCTGGCGTCCAGTCCAGGGTCAGGTTTCCACCTGCATATACTTTTATTAATGCGTTTCGGTCATTCACAAAATCCGTACTTGCTATTTTCACATTGCCGCCAACATAGATATCATTATGAAAGTCAGATCCTCCGCCTAAATCGGCATTTCCCTGTACGTAGAGCTTGCCGTGAACTGTACCGCCTCCGCCCGAGGCAATAACATTACCGCCTACATAAACATCTCCATACAACTGAACCCCACCCGCCAATGTGAGGTCTCCTTTGATATAGATTTTGCTGGTTAGCGGATTAGTTCCCGAAGGAACAATACCAATGATAGCCCCCCCCGTAGCCAGATATGCGTCGCCGCTGGTGTAAAGGTTGGTAACGGAAATTTTAGCACCACCGTTTACATCGCCACTGCTTAAATCTCCATTAATGGTTATGGTCGCATCGGCTCCCGAAACCTGATTGCCGGCGAAAGAAAAGCCTCCCTCTCCGCTGTAGACAAATTGGGATTCCAGATTATCCTCTGCTCCCCATTCATAATCACCTTCTCCGCCGGAACCAGTTCCTCCCCCTTTCGCCCCCCATTTAACCGTGATTTGCGTACTGACAGTCCTGTTTTGATTACCTATGTTTCCGGTTGAAACGATCGAATAGTAATGCTCGCTGGCCGATGGCGTTCCGGTTGGGGTTACATTTACAACGGCTGAGGGAGCAACTCCGAAGCTGTTTTGAAAATCATTAATTGTTGACTGTTTGATAATATTGGAAGAACCACCCTCTAGCTTGGTAAAGAAGTCTACCGCATCAGTTGCATCGGTACCAGCAGCAACAACCTTTTCTCTAGTATCTGTCAGAATCGTATTAATACCTGCTTCAGCTATATAGTAGGCGGCAGTATAATTGCGATTTCTGTAGCTGGATATATGATTGTTTTTCGTAACAAATAAAAGGGCTAAACCAAGTATAGACAAGGCCAGGATTACGATAATGGTAACCGCCAATACCGCTCCTTTATCTTCTCTGGAAATCTTCAAATATGTTGACATTTTTCTTTTCATGTTGTTATTTCCTCATCGCTATGGTCGTTTTCAAAGAATCTGTAGTGCCCAATCTACTTGGAGTGCTCTCGATTTCAACGGAAACATAGTTTCCATTTAAGCTGACATCAAATCTGTTAACGTTCTCCATTAAGACATTACTATTCTTCATTATCTTGTTTCCTTGCAGCTTGTAGACGATCGTGTCGATGGTGATAGTGCTGTTGGCCTGATCAACTGTTATTGTTTCATCTGCACCAACATTTCTAATCTCCTTGGTAATATCATTTATAACCAATCTCATATTTTGTTGATTGTTGGCTCTGATTGAATCATTATCAAAACTGAGCATCCCAAAATAATAAAACATAGCTACTATGCCTAATATTATTGAGACAAGAGCTGCAGCAAGTATCAATTCTATCAGGGTTATTCCTTTTTCATCAGCAATCATAATATAAATCTGCCTATTCCTTAAAGATAAATGCACTCTCATTTTGCGCCAATAGTTCTGTTTGGGAATTATCATATACTTGAACTAGAACTTTATATAAATTCATTTTTTGGAAAGTAATTTTAATTCTCACAAAATAATCGTCATCTGTCTTTTCGTATACAGCGTTTACAGAATTCCAAACAAAATTATATTCGGGATCATCTGCCGTCAAGATTGAATGATACGTATTATAGCTATGTTCTGTGCTTCCTTCATAAACCATTTCCATATAGGATTGGGCCATATAAACGGCTTTGCTTTTGTACGAAACAGATAGATTATCTTTACCAGCGTCGGAAAACAAGTTGAGGAATACACTTAAAACGATCGACAGGATAGCAAAGGATAGAATGATCTCAATCAGTGTTAATCCTTGATTTGTCAATGAATTTTTCCTGAGATTGGTGTGAAAAAATTTTATTATCAAGTTCAGCCCTCATCCTTATTAACAAGTTCCGATCGAAATCCACAATGAAGCCAATCCGATCGATTGCTTGAAATATGAGCAAAATTACTAAATCATTAATTACTATAACCCAGACACAATCGTTCTGTTGTTTTTCAAGGAGTGATCGCACACATAACGATTAACAATTCTTTGTTTTCCAGTTTATAACTATAGAAAAACAATTCTCCATAATTGATTTTACAATAATTATTAATATAATCATAGCTTTTTTCATCATCTGTATTATTTTTATGACAAAATTTTCATTATTAATGTTAATTGAAATATGCCAAATAGCATTTTTCTACATTTGATCAATATGGGCAGAAAATTATTATAAATAAACCCGGCATCGATCCAATTGAAGTGACAGGGAGGTATTTTCATTTGATCACATCATAATATGAAAAAAACAATTGCCATGTCATGTTGCCAAGTGATAATGTGAATTTGACAAAAGTAAAAGTTTCAGAAAAGAGTGATTGTACTGATGGAACTGAAAAACCTGCTCGCACAGGCAATACAACTGCAGGCCTCGGATCTGCATCTGAAATCCGGCAATCCTCCTGTACTTAGAATCAATGGTCAGATCGTTGCTATGGATCATCAGATAATATCCCCGGCCGAAACCCGCTTTGTAG
>JAAYCZ010000346.1 GCA_012729495.1 Syntrophomonadaceae bacterium
GCGGTGACGGTATCAACCGCATCAATGATATAATCATAATCTGCATTTAATATATCTTCCGCCTGATCGGGCAGATAAAAGTGCTGATAATTATTTATTTGCGCCCGTGGATTGATGTCCAGGATGCGCTGCCGCATAACCTCAACCTTAGGTTGGCCGATCGTTTTATGGGTGGCATGGATTTGGCGGTTGAGATTACTCAGATCTACGACATCATGATCCACCAGCGTCAGCTTGCCAACGCCGGACCGGGCCAGACCTTCGACCGCATAACTGCCTACCCCGCCAATGCCAAAGACGGCCACATGGCTGGCGGATAGTTTGGTCATGGCATCCTTGCCAAGAAGGAGTTGTGTACGGGAAAATTCATCTAACATGGCAAACCTTCTTCAAAATAAGAATTTGGCATAATACAAAAATATAGCGCCGTGCATACTTAAAATCATCCTATAGCCTTTATCTTGTTATCACTTCAAATATTTCTAACCTGATTTTAACCAAAGTTAATTAGCCAACAGTTTTCAAAAAAACTACCCAACAAAGGTCTATGACCCTAATCATTGTTTGTACTTAGCTTGTATTGTACTGATTTTTTCTTCATATATCAAAACAATTGCTTAAACCATAGCATGTTTTTCAGCAGGTTCTACATTTTTAACCGATTATAAGTCACAGGATACTTAAACTTAAAACTCAATAACGAAAATTAATATTTCAAGTGAAACAATCCCATTTTCGTCTCGTATAGTTAACGAGATGGCTCTTGAATTGCTTTTATGAGGATTCAGGTCCATCTTAGGCATATTGATAAATTTTAGGGGGGGGAAAACAGAATGGACAAGATTATGTTGCCCGGCCAATTTAATCCGGGCGGGATCAGGAAGCGCCTGTTATTATTGGCTTTGTTAATGCTTTGCAGCATGGGATTATGTATTGGCTGTGTTAACAACAAGGATTCCCAACCAGCAAATAGTATTCTTTATGAAAACCATACGCTGGGGTTCTCATTAAAATTGCCTCTGAATTGGGAAAATAACTACATGGCCAGGGAAGCAGACCATCAGGTGGCTTTTTACAGCAAAAAGGTAAATGAAAAATCAGGCGGAGGAGTTCTTTTTACCATTGAACGGATGACCGGGGAACTGATTACGCAGGAAGATATGCAGCAAGCGCCCGTTGGTCAGCAAATCATATTGCAGGGCAATGGCTATACGTATTTTGCCAGGATGCCGTCTGATGTGCAGTACCCCCCCGATGATAAAGCTCTGAGCAGCGACTATAAAGCGATGGCAGAACAGATTAACAATATATTGAATAGTGCTGCCCTGCTGGGCAATGAAAAACCTAAACCAGCCAATGAAGGTTACAAAGTTGTCGGATCCAGCTTCTTTACCGTAGAGATCCCTGACAACTGGGAATTAAGGGCGGCTGATCAATCCCCGCCTGACTGGCCTATTTCGATTGCAGGAAAGTCAATCGGCTGGATTGCCTTGATTCCTTATAAAAGTGAACTCCTTGAGGATGTCGCCGACGATAATGGCATACGGGCCTATCTGTTTGACGATGAATCTTTTCGGGAAGTGCGCATAACGCTTAATAAAGAATATGCCGATCAGGCCACCATGGAAAAAATCAAAAATAGTTTTAAGTTTGCGGGCGGCCCCTTCAATGTAGTGGATTTACAGACCAATGCTGAAAAATATCTGGCCGGAGGAGGCAAGAAAGTATTCGGCAAGATAGATGGTTTCGATATGAAAAATGGCAAACCGGCTGCCGTACGGGTCAGCATAATGAAATTTATAACCGATGAGTCCGGGAAAGAATACCCGAATGGCTTTGGCATCGAAGATTTGCATAAGCTGGAGACCTATCCCCTGGATTTGGGCGTAACCGTCGCCCCACTGGTTGCCCCCCATCACAATTCATTAGGGTTTTATGCAATGCCGCTGCTGGATGAAAATTTTATTAAAAACTACGATTATAAAAATTATTATTATGATTTCATTTTTGGTTCGGATGGGCAGTTAAAAATAATATTAGGTCACTATATACCTTAATGTTACATGTGTAATGTATATTAAGAAGCATAAAATATATATAATATAATCCATAGGAGTGATCTTATGGAACGGCGGGAATCACTAAAAATAAGCGGTATGTCCTGCGCAGCCTGCGCCAGTCGGATCGAAAAAGGGCTGACCAAAATAGAGGGCGTGAAACAAGCCAACGTTAATCTGGCCCTGGAAAAAGCCACCGTGGAATTTGACGATAACCTGACTGACCCCCAACAATTGGCTGCGA
>JAAYCZ010000347.1 GCA_012729495.1 Syntrophomonadaceae bacterium
CCGCCCGGTTGGTCGGCAAACGGGGTATCGTGATGCGGTATAAACGGCCCGATACCAACCATTTCCGGTTCAAGTTCACGCATAAACAAAATATCCTCAGCCAGACATTCGGCAGATTGATAGGGTGAACCTACCATAATTCCGCAACCGACCTGAAACCCGATTTCTTTCAGATTATAAAGGCATTGTTTGCGCCTGGCCAGTGACAATGAAGCAGGGTGCAGCTTGCCATAATGCTCCTCATTGGCGGTTTCATGCCGGAGCAGATAGCGATCGGAACCCGCATCAAAATAGGCCTTGTAGCTGGCGTAGCTTTTTTCCCCGACGGACAAGGTCAGCGCACAATCAGGATATCTGCTCTTGATGGTGTTAATTATTTTACATAGCCGTTCGTCAGTAAAGTGTATGTCTTCTCCGCCCTGCAGCACAAAAGTACGGAAACCCAGTTCATATCCGGTTTGGCAGCATGCAAGTACCTGTTCGTCGGTTAGCCGATAACGTTCGATATTCTGGTTGCTTCTTCTGATTCCGCAGTAGAAACAATCATTTTTACAGTAGTTGGTCAATTCGATCAGGCCGCGGATATAAATATCATTGCCGAAGGCCTTATGGCGTACCGCGACAGCTCTGGCAAACAAGTACTGATCCAGCTCCGGATTCCGGTTGGAAATCAACCCAATCAATTCTTGCCTGGTTAAAATATGATTTCTTTCTAATTTGTCAATCAGCACTTTCATTTTTACCACCGTCGTTTTTGCCGGGCTGCTTGGCATATACTACCTTGGAACTCACCCCCGGAAGCATGCCTAGTTTGCCGGAAAGTGTACTGATAATATCTTGCGGTGCATCTATCGCAATGCTGATAATGTTTATGTTTTTCCGGTAATAGGGGAGGCCCATTCGGCCAATGATATATTGACCGAATTGATGGAGGATGCGGTTCAATTTTTCAACTGCGCTGGCATCTTCGACGATGATGGCGATAATAGCAACTCTGGTTTCCATTAGGATCACCTCGATTTCAATATAAAAAATGCGCCCGGCAAGGCGCATAAAACACATGGATTATTTTTGCCCTTACACTTCAGAAAAAATCTTTACGTATCAGATCAAATATTATCGCTTTATTACAAGCAACGCCTCATAACTCAGCTTAATTAGCTATTTTTTATTTATATTACCACATGCTTGTGAAAAAATAAACAAGATTTTGCCGCCGGCTTGAACACCCGCCCTATAGCTGTTATTTATCGTTGTGAGAGACAAGAGCAGTGTCCGGAAAGGACATTAAAACTCGATACCAAGCTACCGGATAGGGATTTAATAGAAATATGAGTGTCGAAAAGCAGCAGGAATCGCTTCAGTTCATTTGCAGCATACTATAAAAAATTGTTTACTTAAGGAGTATGATTATGTCGGTTTTGGATAAGGACAGGTTATATCCGGCCTGGGATGCTATACCTGCTGCTGTTCGTTTATCATCTTTAAAGGGGGAAGCAAGGTATTTAATTGACGGTAAAATCAAGCATGCAGCAGCCAGGGAGGTATTTTCTCCGCTGCAATACAAGTCTGCAGATGGGGTGCAGTCTTATCGGCTGGGGGTTACCCCCTGGCTCGATCCGGACATGGCCATGGAATCGTTGCAGGCAGCTGAAAGGGCTTATGCTTCGGGGTTGGGTGAATGGCCGCAAATGCTTGTAGACGAGCGGATTAAATGTATAGAGGAACTGATTTGCCGCATTCTGCCTCTGGAAGAGGAATTTATTCTCCGGGCCATGTGGGAGATTGCCAAATCATATCAGGCTTGCCAGGATGAATTCATACGTACGATTGAATATGCCGAAGATACCGTTACCCGTCTCCGGGAAGATGACCGGAACAGCAGTTGCATCGAGCAAATAGATGGATTTGAAGCCCAGATCAGGCGCTGTCCGCTGGGGCCGACTTTATTAATGGGGCCTTTTAATTACCCGCTTAATGAAACTTTTGCCATGCTTATTCCCGCACTGGTAATGGGCAATACGGTGGTGATGAAAATGCCCGCCTGGGGTGCCTGGGCACTGGATCCTTTTCTTGATGCGCTGGGTGAATCTTTCCCGCCCGGGGTTGTGAACGTTATCAATGGAGATGGCGCATCAATTATAACCCCCATTGTTCAGCGCGGTTCAATTAGTATATTAGGTTTTATCGGCTCTACGGCTGTAGGCAAAAAAATAATCGGGCAGCACCCCCGTAATAACCGGCTGCGTACTATTCTGGGTCTGGAAGCTAAAAATCCCGCCTTTATTTTTCCGGATTGTGACCTGGAACTGACGGTGAGGGAATGTTTGCAAGGTTCACTGGAGTATAACGGGCAGCGCTGTACGGCGCTTAAACATATGTGGGTACATAAGGATATATTGGATCGTTTTTTAGCGGCTATGAGCGATGCGATCAATCAGGTCAAATACGGAATGCCCTGGGATAATGATGTGATGATTACACCTCTGGCCGAGAAAAATAAATGCCAAAATTTATCTAAATGGATTGAACAGGCACAATCACATGGGGCCCGGATTATAAATTCCGGGGGAGGAGAATATGCAGGCAATCTGTTTTATCCGAGTATACTATTCCCGATAACCCGCGCAATGGAATTGTTTCACGTGGAACAATTCGGACCAGTCATTCCCGTCAGCAGTTTTTCTTCCCTGGATGAAATTTCTGCCTATATGGCAGAGTGCCCTTACGGTCAACAAGCCAGTATTTTTACGCGCTCACCTGCGCTGGCAGCCCCGTTGATCGATATTCTGGTTACCCAGGTATCCCGCATAAATCTCAATGCCCAGTGCCGCCGGGGACCTGATGATTTACCTTTTACCGGCCGCAAAGATTCAGCTGAAGGTACTCTATCTGTAGAGGACGCGCTACGTTCCTTTTCCATCCGCGCTCTGGTAGTCGCCAATCAATCAGGTCGGGAATTGTTCGAAGCAATTCTTCATAAAGGGAATTCCAAATTTCTGCATCGCTGATAAGTATGTGTACCAGCTAAAAAGTCGTTAATTTGCAACAGGGTTTAACACGATTTATAGTAATACTATTTTGCTTGTCCAAAAAACAGAAAACACGTAATATGTATGATAAGTATACGTTAACTTTTGAGATAGGAGATGATTGGATGGGCGCATTGGAAATAAGAGAGAATGTTTACAGTGTCGGAGTTCAAAATCCTGATTTGCGAGTTTTTGATATTGTAATGGTAACTGAATATGGAACATCATATAACGCGTATCTGGTCAAAGGTACGGAAAAGACCTGTCTTATTGAAACGGTAAAGGATCGCTTTTTTGATGAGTATATTGCTAATTTGCAGCAGATTGTAAAATTGGAAGATATCGATTACCTGATTATGAATCATACCGAACCGGACCATTCCGGTTCAGTCAAACAGCTGATGGACAAGATACCAGGATTGACTATCCTGGGCAGTCCTACTGCACTTAAGTTTCTGAAGGAGATTACCAACAGCAAGCTCAATTCCCGTGAATTAAATCATGGTGATGAGTTGGATCTGGGCGGTAAAACGCTGCAGTTTATCAGTGCTCCATTTCTGCACTGGCCGGACAGCATGTACACCTACTTAAAGGAAGAGAAAATTTTATTTTCCTGTGATTCCTTCGGATGTCATTACTCCGACCCGCGCATGTTTAATGATCTGATAGATAAGGATTTTACTGACGCCTACAAGTATTATTTTGATATGATCATGGGCCCCTTCAAGCCGTATATACTTGAAGCCCTGGAGAAAATCAAGGATCTGGATATTGAGATTGTTTGTCCTGGTCATGGGCCGATCTTGCGGCATAATCTTGATTATTATTATGATCTTTATCGGCAATGGGCAACTCCGCCGGCCGCAGATGAAGATGAGCGGCCTAAAATCGTTATGGCTTATGTGACTGCGTATGGATATACCGAAACCATCAGCCAAAGCATTATTGAAGGCCTGGAAATGATTGCCGAATTCAATGTGAAAAAGTTCAACCTGGTAGATGAACCGGTATCCGCAGTATTGGAAGCTTTGCCCGGCACCGACGGATTGCTGATCGGCTCTCCGACCATTAACGGCGATACGCTGCCGCCTATTTGGGAACTGCTGACCCATCTTTCTCCCATCGTTCATGCGGATCTGGTAGCAGCAGCTTTTGGTGCTTACGGTTGGAGCGGGGAAGCCGTACCCAATATTGAAGGGCGTTTAAATTCACTGCGCATGAAGGTGCTGCCCGGTTTAAGGATTAATTTCAAGCCATCCGAAGCCAATCTGGAGGAAGCGTTTGCTTTTGGAATGGATTTCGGCAAGGCGGTACTGGAAAAGAGACAGCCAAAATCTAAAAAGAAATGGCGTTGTCTGGTCTGCGGTCAGGTTTTTGAGGGACCGGAACCCCCCTCAGTATGTCCGGCCTGCGGTGTAGGAGCAGAGAACTTCGTGGAAGAACGCATGGAAGATGAATTCCGCAATGATACCAGTGATTCCTTCCTGATAGTCGGCGGAGGCATAGCCGGTCTTTCGGCGGCAGGAGCGATCCGTAAACGAAACGACACCGCCACAATTACTATTCTTTCGGAGGAAGCCGTTAAACCATACTATCGGCCTGCCCTGTCAGATTATTTGAGTGAGGATTTACAAGATAAGAAATTCTATGTTTACGGTGACGAATGGTATGAGGAGAACCGGGTGGAAGTGAAAACCTCCTGCCAGGTTGTTGCGGTTGATACCAAGGCCAAAACGGTTACAACCGCAGACGGCGCCAATATATCCTACAACAAACTGATAATCGCTACCGGAGCCCGCAGCAATATTCCTCCCATACCCGGAGCGCAACAGCAGGGAGTATATTCGCTGCGCAGCTATCAGGATGCGCAGGTACTTAAAAAAGCAATTCAGGAAGCCAAAAAAGCTATCGTTATCGGCGGCGGCGTATTGGGTTTGGAAGCAGTATGGGAAATGATCTCCCAGGGTGTAGAGGTATCAGTAATTGAACATAATAACCGCATTATGCCGCGGCAGTTGGATGAAGATGCCTCCCTGCGTCTGCAGAAGTTGATGACGGATCGGGGTGTAAAACTGTACCTGGGGGTTGGAACTGAGGAGATCAGCGGCGATGGACAGGCCAGCGGGGTTAAGCTAAATAACGGCCAGTGGCTGCCGGTTGATTTAGTGTTGCTGTCCACCGGGGTTAAACCTAATATTGAACTGGCCCAGGCGGCGGGTATCAATATTGATCGGGGCATAGTAGTCGACAACGGCATGCGCACCAGCGCTTCGGATGTTTTTGCTGCCGGCGATGTGGCTCAGGTAGGAGACCGTCTGATTGGCCTCTGGTCGATATCAACTGAAATGGGTAATGTGGCTGGTGCCAATGCTGCCGGTGACTGGCTGGAATATAAAGAGCCAACCATATCTACCATGTTGGCTGCTTTTGATCATGAGATCTTTTCCATCGGGGATGTCAACCTTCCGGCTGAAAAATGCCGTGTAACTACAGTTTGGGATCCGATCGAAGATTTTTACAAGAAGACTTATATGCAGGACGGGGTTTTAATGGGTGAAATCATTATTGCCCCCCAAGTCAACACCGCGGAAGCATTCCGCAGTCTCGGCAGAGACGGCAGCGGCAAGAAAAGAGTTACCAAATGGAAATGCCAGGTCTGTGGTTATATTCATGAAGGACCGGAGCCACCGGATGAATGCCCGGTTTGCGGGGCCCCCAAGGAAAGATTTGAACCGGTCGCTTAAATCTAATATACGGTTTTGACTTTTATACCCGGCAGGAATATTAAACTGCCGGGTAGTTTATAATTTAGCAACTGGTTGGCAGCAGGGGGGATAGATACTATTATTTTTATAATTTTGCTGATCGGATTGATAGCCGGCTGTCTGGGGGCTATTGTTGGATTGGGCGGCGGGGTTATCATGCTGCCGGGGCTGGAATTGCTGGCGGGGTTTGATCTGACCAAGGCAATCGGAACGACTCTGTTTGCAGTTATATTTACGTCCTTGTCTGCCGCTCAAGGGCATTACCGAGCCGGCAATGTGCGTTTGAGAAGTGCAGGTTATGCAGCTTTGGGCGGTCTAATAGGTGTACTATTGGGCTCATACGTTTTTACCCGCTATCTCAGTAATAGCTTAACCATCCTTGAGGTAGCCCTGGGGATATTTTTTCTTTTTACCGCTTATCGAATGGGGAGGGATACCTATCTGGATATATCCGGCCGAAGGAGTATGGCTATAGTTAATAACGGAGAAAATAAAGAATCTTTTGCCGCCTTGTCAGGCCTGGGTTTGGTTACCGGCAGCCTTACCGGTATGCTGGGGATTGGAGGAGGTTTTATTCTTACACCAGGATTTATACTTATTGGCAGATTATCCCCTCGGGCTGCGGTGGGGACAACGATGCTGGCCATGCTGCCGTTGGCTTTAAGCGGTGGATTGATAAAACTATATCAAGGTTATGTAGATTTGCCGGCGGGAATAGTGCTGGGTCTGGGAACCGCTCTGGGCGCACAGGCCGGGGTTTGGATTTCATCGCGAATAAGTTCCACTTTATTGAAAGTAATCTTTACAATTCTGTTTGCGTTTCTGGCAGCAGACTATTTATGGCCGTATTTGTTGGGATAAATTGCAAGACAAAATCATAAATTATTATAATTTTAGTCGCGCTTATTCTTGATTGGGTATACTAAGGAAGAAAAATACGTTTTGGATCAGGTTCCGACTAATTTTTGCGATAAAAATAAATTATTTTGCTATCATAATATGATACTGATGATGCCAGGCAGGAATTGATCACCACCGAAACTTAATTGTAATGGAGAATGATAAATGATTCCCTTAAGAGACAGTACCCCCAGTGATAGTTTTCCACTGGTTACAGTGTGTTTGATCATTATAAATTTATTGATATTTTCATATGAAACAACCCTGGGGCCCAAAGCACTGGATGCATTCATTTATACATTTGGTATGGTGCCGGCCCATTATATCAATTATAATGGCCCTTGGTCGGGTTATCTGCCCTTTCTGAGTTCAACATTTTTGCATGGCAGTTGGATGCATGTAATAGGTAATATGTGGATTTTGTGGCTTTTCGGGGATAATGTCGAGGATAAAATGGGTCGCGGGCGCTTTCTGTTCTTTTATCTTTTGTGTGGCGTGATTGCCGGAATAGCTCATTTTATTTTTAATCCTGTTTCGCAAGTGCCGGTGGTGGGTGCATCAGGGGCAGTGGCCGGGATAATGGGGGCTTACTTTCTGATGTTCAGGAAGGCCAGAGTTTTTACCTATGTTCCTCCCATATTTTTTCTAAATATTCCCGCTTGGATCTACCTGGGATTTTGGGCATTATCACAATTGTATTATGGTGCTTTTCAGACGTTTAATCAGGGACAGATAGCTTTTTGGGCTCATGTTGGGGGTTTTGCAGCGGGAATGATAATGTATCGTTTCTTCTTGCGATCACGTAATGAAATTGAGGTAACGTAATTTCTAAAGCATAAAAAGATATAAAAACTCACCATCCTTGCCGGGCAATCAAATTTTGATGCGGTCAGGATGGTGAGTTTTTTGTATTATTTTGAGTCCAATGTACTGGCAATTAAATTTGATGCGCAGGCAGCGGCCGGGGAATCAGATTCAGTCTGGAGAAAATAGATGGTATTTTCGATTCTCTCCTGACTGGCTTTGATTTCCCGCCAATGTCGTTCTTCTTCATAAAGATTCATACAATCCTGCAGATCATTAGCCCGGCCGGTTTCAAGATAATTCTTGCAGGTAGTTATGGCCTGGATATGATGATAATTCTTATGAATGTAGCTCTTGTCCAAAATAAACTGGTACATTTCCAGCAAACCTTGAGCAGTTTTAAGTTTGGCCGCCGCCTCTTCAATTTGATCAATGCATTTCTCGGCCAGTTGCAAATGATTCTCCTCCCAGTCTTGCAAAGCAATTTTGAATCGTTCACAGGCCTTTTCGTGTTCACGGTAACGAATCAAATAAATTTTCATGCGGCGATTATAGTCGCTGCATTCTTTTACGTATTCCAGCTGACGCTTCTTGGAATGATTAATGGCCAGCAGACTGCTGAAGGTCAATTGAGGTTCCTCCGGTTTTTGTGGTTTGGCTATTATGGCTTCCGGTTCTGCCGGTAAAAGGTCTTCCTGCAGCAGCAATTCTTTACGTTGATTAAGCAGCATTTTTAAATGATCGCAATGATGGTTTATTTTTGTAATTTGGTGCAATGCTTCCAGGCACATTTCCAGATCAGTCAACAAATCCTCGTGATTGCGGGTGGCTTTTTTTAAAGTTTTACGGCTTTTATAATACTTCTGCAGTTTTTTATCAAGAGCCGGTGTTTTATGAAGATTAAAGAGAACGGCAAAATCAGATGAAGTTAAAGGCTCATTACTCATGGCACTGAGTTTGTAAAAATAAACACGGGTGTTGGCAGGACCATAATAATAAGGGCCAATTTCATTCAAATATTCGTTCTCCTGCAAAATTATTAAATCATCTCGGGCACCGATTTCTGTTTCCAGTAATTCCAGCCATTGATTCAAACAGGATTTGGGTGAATCTTCAACTGGAACCCATTCCTTCATTTGATGATACGTTTCCAGGTTGATGCGAATGAAGGAATTATAATAATAAAATAGGATTTTTTCGGGAATGCAATTGATAAAAACAGACAAATCAAGAAAATGAAAGTCTTCCTTATTAAGAAAAGTTGAAAACATGGGGCCATCCTCCTTTAATAATAATTCCAATAAAGTATTTCTATATTTTACCAAATAATCCTTTTAATAATAAAGAAAATTTAAACTATTAATTGTTCGTCTTAAGGGCAGTTTGAGACAAGATTTGCTATAATCTTAAAAACAGACAGGAAAATTTTCTTGTAGTTCTATAAAAGGAGAAAAATATGTTTAAAGCGATACTCTTTGATTTGGATGGAACCCTTTTAAATATCGATATGGAAATATTTTTGCAATACTATTTTGCTGAGATGATCAACGCTGCCCAGGAGAATGGGTATCAACACGGTAAAAAAATGGCGGAACAGGTATTTTACTCGACCAATCTAATGATCAATAATCTTTCTCCGGTAGTATTAAACGAAGAAGCTTTTATGGGAGATTTCCTGCCCCGATGTAAATATCCTGAAAATGAAGTGCGTACATTTTTTGATGATTTTTATCAGCAGCGTTTTCCTGTGTTAAAAGTCCATTGTCATCCTTTTCCGGGCATAGCTGAAATGATGCAGGGACTTTTCCGGCGAGGATTTAAAGTAGTGATTGCCACTAATCCGGTTTTCCCCCGGGAAGCCATCCAGCAACGTCTGGAATGGGCGGGCATCGGTGATCATCCTTATGCCTTGATTACTTCTTATGAAGAAATGCATTTTTGCAAGCCGCATGTTGAGTACTATGAAGAGATTTGCCGGCGGATCGGAGCCACACCGTATGATTGCCTGATGGTAGGCAATGACGTGGGTGAAGACCTGCCCGCCGGTTTGATCGGAATGAAAACATTTCTGGTCGAGGATATGTTGATCGATAACGAACAAAGCGGATTGCAGCCCGACTGGCGGGGCAAAATTAGTGACATGATAGACTTCATGAAAAAACTATAAAGTTTTTAAAAACGCGTTTTGCTAATAAACTTGACCTACCCGGGACAATATATGGTTAATAACAATAATCGCCGGGGAGTGTTTATAGTATTGAGCAGTAAAAAATCGAAAGCCAAAAAACCGCTAACGGAAAGAGACATACTTAAATTGGAGATTGCCAGGGAAATAGGAGTCCTGGAACAGGTGGAGAAGGAAGGCTGGGGGTCAATCAGTAATGCAACCTGCGGGCGTCTGGGAGGAATTATGCGCCAAAGACTAAAACAACAAAATGTTCAGGATTGATAAATACCCGATGAATAAACCGTTTTCCTGCAGCGCTTGCAACAGGACGCTTGGTCATAAGATAGAATAAGTGTGTGGTTTAATTTATAATAAAGGTTATAAATTGCACCGCACATTTTTATTTTAAAGAGGTTGAAGAGATGAACGAAATCGAACGGGTAAGAAGATATTTGCAGGACAAGAATGCGCGCCTTAAGATCATTGAACTGGATCAAAATACCAGTACCGCGCCTCTGGCAGCGCAGGCTTTGGGGTTGGAGGTTGGCCAAATAGCCAAATCCATTCTGTTTAAAACTAAAAGTGATGATTACCTGATGGTTGTCTCAGCCGGCGATGTTAAGATGGACAGTAAGGCCATCAAGGAGACGATTGGACAAAGAGTGCGCATGGCCAATCCGGAGGAGGTACTCAACGTTACCGGTTATTCAGTGGGCGGGGTATGTCCTTTTGCCCTTACTAATGAAGTACCGATTTATCTGGATGAAAGTCTGTTGCGCTATGATGTGGTTTATGCTGCTGCCGGCACTGCCAATACAGCTCTGCCCATAACTTTTAAGGAATTACAGGAAATAACCGGCGGTCAGCCTTGCAAATTTTCCAATTGATGGGCGAGCGGGAAGGCAGGCCAGGAGAATTAATATGAGCAAAGGGTTTGTACACTTACATAATCATTCTGAATACAGCCTTCTGGATGGTGCCTGCCGGGTTAAGGGATTGGTCAGTCAGGCTGCCGAACTTGGTATGCCGGCAGTTGCTATAACCGATCACGGGGTTCTCTATGGGGTTATTGATTTTTATCGGGAAGCAAAAAAACACGGCATTAAGCCGATTATCGGCTGCGAAGTATATGTTGCTCCCCGCAGCCGTCTGGACAAAGAAGTTCGGGTTGATGATAACCAGTACCACCTCATTTTGCTATGCAAAAATGAAACCGGTTATAAAAATCTGGTTAAACTGGTCAGCCGGGCCTTCATTGAAGGATTTTATTATAAACCCAGGATAGATCATGAGCTGTTGGAGAACCACCATGAAGGGCTGATTGCTCTGTCAGCCTGCGTAGCGGGTGAGATACCCCAGCTGATATTAAACGGTCAGTTGGATGCTGCGCGGGCAATGGCGCTTTCCTATCAGAAAATCTTTGGAGCGGACAATTTCTATCTGGAATTGCAGGATCATGGCATGGAGGCCGAAAAGATTGTCTGCCGTGAATTGCTTAAAATCAGTCAGGCTACCGGCATACCGTTGGTTGCTACCAATGACCTGCATTATTTACGGCGCGAAGACGCTCCCATTCATGACGTCCTTTTATGTATCCAAACCGGGAAAACGGTGCAGGATGAAGACCGCATGCGTTTTCCTGGCAGTGAATTTTATATGAAAAGCGAAGCCGAAATGCGGGAATTGTTTGCTGATTTTCCTCAGGCGCTGGACAATAGTCTACACATTGCCGAGGTATGTAATCTTGATTTTCACTTTGGAGATTTTCATCTGCCTTATTTTAATATACCAGCTGGCTATGATCCGGAAACGTATCTTGATAAACTGGCCTGGGAAAAATTTAAGCAGCGTTATCCGGCATCGGAAGATAAGATTACGGAGCGGTTCAAGTATGAATTGCAGATGATTAAGCAGATGGGTTTTGCCGAGTACTTTCTTATTGTCCAGGATCTGGTCAACTGGGCCCGGCAAAACCAAGTGCCGGTTGGGCCAGGCCGGGGCTCAGCCGCCGGCAGTCTGGTCTCTTATGTTCTGGGTATTACCAATATTGATCCGCTCAAATACGATCTGCTGTTTGAACGGTTTCTTAATCCGGAAAGAGTAAGCATGCCGGATATTGACATTGATTTTTGTTTTGAAAAACGCGATCAGGTGATCAACTATATTGTAGAACGTTATGGCGCCGATCGGGTAGCGCAGATCATAACTTTCGGAACGATGGCGGCCCGGGCAGCCATCCGTGATGTAGGCCGGGCTTTGCATGTGCCTTATGGTGAAGTTGATAAAATTGCCAAATTAATTCCTGCGGAATTGGGTGTAACGCTGGATCGGGCGCTGGAGATTGCACCGGATTTAATTGAACTCTATCAGAACAATTATGACGCCCGCAAAATAATTGATTTGGCCAGAGCAATCGAAGGTATGCCGCGGCATGCTTCGATTCATGCAGCTGGGGTGGTAATCGGCAGAGAAGACTTAAGTACCATCATTCCGCTGCAGAAGACTGCCGATGGACATATAATCACTCAGTTTGCCAAGGAAACCGTTGAAGATATTGGCTTGCTGAAGATGGATATATTAGGGCTCAGAACCCTTACCGTGATTGACCGGGCATTGGCCATTATCAAAAAGACCCGCCAGGTTGAAGTGGATATCGACCATCTGGCCCTGGATGCACCGGAAGTTTACAAGCTCCTGCAGGATAAAAACACCATCGGCGTTTTCCAACTGGAAAGTGACGGACTGAGAAGAATTCTGGGTGAAATGCAGCCCAGCCGTTTTGAAGATCTGATCGCGATTATTGCCCTTTATCGCCCCGGCCCGCTGGGCAGCGGCATGGTGGAGGATTTTATCAACCGTAAACACGGCCGGCAGAGGATTGAATACATCGACCCGCGGCTTAAGGATATTTTGCAGGAAACTTACGGGGTGGTACTATATCAGGAACAGGTTATGAGAATCGCTTCAGATTTGGCAGGTTTTAGTATGGGTGAAGCCGATGTATTGCGTCGGGCCATGGGCAAAAAGAAGGTCAAGGAATTAATGGACCAGCGCGACAAGTTTATTGCCGGGGCAGTCCAAAATAATATCTCTGCCGAGAACGCTACCCGTCTCTTTGATATTATGGAAAGTTTTGCCGGCTACGGCTTTAATAAAAGTCATTCCGCCGCGTATGCCTTGATAACTTACCAAACTGCTTATCTGAAAACCTTCTTTCCGGAAGAATATATGTGTGCTTTCTTAAGCAGCGTGATTGATAATCAGGAGCGGGTGGTTTTTTACATTAAGGAATGCAAAAAAATGGGCATAGACATTTTGCCTCCTGATATAAATGAAAGCTTTGAAAATTTTACCGTAAGCGGGGGCAG
Source organism: Syntrophomonadaceae bacterium (assembly GCA_012729495.1). GTDB lineage: Bacteria > Bacillota > Syntrophomonadia > Syntrophomonadales > Syntrophomonadaceae > Syntrophomonas_B. Next base: position 13,037 of record JAAYCZ010000347.1, read on the forward strand.
AATTCGCTTTGGCCTGGGAGCCATAAAAAGTGTAGGTATCAATGCAGTCAAATCCATTGTGCAAACCCGCAAACAAAAAAAATTTACCTCGTTGTTTGACTTCTGTCAACGGGTGGATTTATCTCAGATCAACAAACGAGTCATGGAGAATCTGATTGTGGCGGGATGCTTTGATTCACTGCAAATAACCCGTAAACAGGCCTTATCAATCATGGATGAATGTATGGAACTGGCCGGGCAGATTAAACAGAATGAAAACTCCCAACAGATTTCATTATTTGGTGACAGCCGCGAATTAATGGTTGAGGAACCCCGCAGCAAAATCAAAGGGGAAATGGACAGCCGCGAACTACTGAGCCGTGAAAAAGAAGTACTGGGCTTTTACGTAACAGAAAATCCGCTGGATCAGTATCGGGACATGATTGCTCTGATCATTAGTGCAGAATTGGCGGAACTGGAAAAAGATACCCATGAAGGTTATGTCCGGGTTGCGGGTCTGGCCAGTGAACTGAGCAAAAAAGTAAGCCGCAAAGGTGAGCCTTATGCCCGTTTTGTACTGGAAGATCTGAGTGGCAGGATGGAAATGATGATTTTCCCTTCCGCCTATCAAAAGACGATTCATAAAATTGAACCGGATCAGTTGCTGGTTGTCGAAGGGTTTATCGATCGACGAGATGAAATGCCGAAAATATCGGTTCGCAATGTAGGAACACCGGGCAAAACGCTGAAAGACATCCATATTCGACTGCCCTATGAAAAAGGTGATGATGAAGGCAGACGTGAGTTGGTTAACAAATTAATCCAGTACCCGGGTGATATTGAGGTGGTTTTGCATCTGCCCAATAAAAAAATCATGCTATTGACGGAGAAATATAACGTTGCCCCCAGTCTGCAGTTAAAACAGGAACTGAGTAATTTATATGGCAAGGGCAGCATATGGTACAGTTGATATGCAACGCCTGGACCAAAGGAAAATGAATGAACCAGAGTAGTTTTGGAGAAGACTATATTGTGACTTTCCTCTATTGAACAAATCAAGGCAATACAGATGTCGTCATCATTATATGTAGATGAATCTCACAGCAAGTTCAACTAATTAATTGGAGGGTTGCATTTGCACAGACTGGCGGTTTTAACCAGCGGCGGTGACGCTTCGGGTATGAATGCAGCGATTCGGGCTGTAGTAAGAACGGCCATATATATGGATATGGAAGTCTATGGAGTTCGGCAAGGTTTTGCGGGTTTGATCGAAGATAATTTGGTGCAGATGAACGCAGGATCGGTAGCTGATATTATTCAACGTGGCGGTACAATATTGCAAACATCCCGATCAGATCATTTTAAGACCCTCGAAGGGCGGCAAAAAGCGACCCGGAACTTGATAAACCGGGGCATTGAAAATCTGGTAGTGATTGGCGGCGAAGGCAGTCTACGGGGAGCCTATCATATTTCCCGGCTGGGAATCAATGTGATCGGGATTCCGGCGACGATTGACAATGATATTGTTTTTACCCGATCAATTGGTTTTGACACGGCCGTCAACACCGTTCTGGATGCCATCAACCGGATTCGCGATACGGCCAGCAGTCATGGACGCAATTTTATTATTGAGGTTATGGGCCGGGACTGTGGGGAAGTAGCCCTGGCAGCCGGTGTGGCCGGTGGCGCGGAATCAATTTTAATTCCGGAAATAGAAACCGATATTAATGCGGTCATAGATAAAATCAATCAGGGCAGCAACCGCGGTAAGCTGCACAGTATCATTATTGTAGCCGAAGGAGTTTACCCTCCTTTGGAGTTAAGGGATATTATTGAAAAGCGAACCGGGCATGATACCCGTATAACGATTTTGGGTCATACCCAAAGGGGCGGTTCCCCCACTGCCCAGGATCGGATATTGGCCTCATGCATGGGCAAGGCGGCAGTGGAATTGATTGCATCGCCCAAACATAATCAGATGGTGGCATCTGATGGCAAACATATTTTTTCCATACCGCTGCAGGAGGTAATCAATGGGGCTAAAACACTGGATCTGGAGATGTTTGAAATCGCCAGAATGCTTTCAATATAGATTGGGGTGTTAAAATGCGCAAAACCAAAATAATTTGCACTATTGGGCCGGCCAGTGAAGAACCTGAACAGCTCAAGCAAATGATCAACGCCGGCATGAATGTGGCCCGGCTTAATTTTTCCCACGGAACCCATGCTGAGCATGAGAGACGCATAAAGAACATAAGACAGGCAGCGCAGGAACTTGATTTTCCGGTTGCAGTCATGCTGGATACCAAAGGCCCGGAAATCAGAACCGGCCAGCTCGAAACCGGCCAGGTCAGTTTGCAGGCCGGTCAGCGTTTTGTCCTGACCAGCCGGGAGGTAAAAGGTGATAAAAATGAAGTCCAGGTCAGCTATGCGCCCTTGGCCAGGGAAGTGGGCAAAGGCAGTACAATTCTGCTGGCAGATGGCTTGATCAATCTGCAGGTAAAAGAAACCGCTGGAGATGATTTGATTTGTTCCGTCGTGAACGGCGGTGTGTTGGGGGAGAAAAAGGGCATCAATGTACCCGGGATAAGAATTAATATGCCATTTCTCAGCGATAAAGATATCGCTGATATAAATTTTGGCATTGATCACGGGGTTGATTTTATTGCGGCTTCCTTTGTGAGAAGTGCGGAAGACGTATTGGAGATTAGACGTATTCTGGAGCAACGAGATGCTGATATTGATATTATCGCCAAAATAGAAAGCCAGGGAGCGGTTGACAACCTTGAAGAAATTATCAAGGTTGCAGACGGAATTATGGTGGCCAGAGGTGATCTGGGGGTTGAAATTCCTGCCGAGGATGTACCCCTGGTGCAAAGAAAAGTAGTTGCCCAATGTAATTTTGCCGGCAAGATTGTCATTATCGCTACCCAGATGCTGGATTCAATGATCCATAATCCACGTCCGACCAGAGCCGAAGTATCTGACGTTGCCAATGCAATCTTTGACGGTGCCGATGCCATTATGCTTTCCGGGGAAACAGCGGCCGGCAAATACCCGCTCGCTTCGGTGGAAACGATGGCCCGGATTGCGAAACGTACTGAAGAAGCTTTTGACTATAAAGAAATTCTGATAAAAAAAGCCCCTCGGGACAATCTGTCGGTCACTGATGCAATCAGTTATGCCTGCTGCGCTACCGCCAGCAATTTATGCATATCATCAATTATTACTCCCACCCAGACCGGACTGACTGCGCGCATGATTGCCAAATACAGACCGGGAGCTGATATTTTAGCGGTTACCAGCAAAGAAAAAGTACTGCGAAGATTAACCCTGGTATGGGGAGTCCATCCGGTTTTAGCCCGGGAAACAAGCGGCACCGATGAATTATTGGATGAAGCGTTGTCCCGCTGTCTGGATAAAGGTTATATCAAGCGCGGCGATATGGTGGTTTTAAGCGCAGGCAGTCCCACGGGCATTTCCGGAGGCACCAATCTTATCAAGGTACATATCGTCGGAGAAATATTGGCCTACGGCATGGGAATCGGAAATCGCCCGGTCAGCGGACCGGTACGGGTGATTATTCATGATGAAGACCTGAAAAAAATAAAGCCCGGTGATATTGTTGTAACCAATGCAGCCAA
>JAAYCZ010000348.1 GCA_012729495.1 Syntrophomonadaceae bacterium
AACGATAGCCTTTCTCCTTTATTTGACCGATCATCAGATCAACGGCACGGGCTGTTATTAAACCGTTTTTACCGCCGTCATGCAGGATGATGATCTGTCCGGGAGCAATGTGATTGGTTACAAAATCAGCAATTTGTTTGCTGTTGCTGCTGCGCCAGTCTTTGCTGTCTGTTTCCCAGCTCCAGTAGGCGACCTTGACTTTTTCCTCCTGGGTGATGCGAATCATTTCATTTGATAAATAGCCCCCCGGAGGCCGAAACAGGAACGTTTTCTGTCCGGTTAGTTTTTCGATGATTTTATTGGTACGGGTTATTTCTGTCCGGATTTCGGAGCCGGTAACCCGGTTAAAATCCTGGTGGCTATAGCTGTGGTTGCCTAATTCATGGCCAGCGGCGGAAATATTTTTAAGCAGCTGCGGATGGGCTTCTGCCCTCTGTCCCACTATAAAAAAAGTTGCCTTAACATCATGCCTGGCCAGATTTTCCAGGACTGCTGGTGTTGTGGCCGGGTCGGGGCCGTCATCAAAGGTCAGGGCAACAACTTTTTCATTGGTTTGGACACGGGTTATGACCAGATGGTTTTTTACCCAGTATTCCATGTTGGAATGCAGAGCAAATTTATAGAATCCGACCAGTAGACCGAACAGAAAAATACCGGTAAACATAAATCCGTACCCAACCTTTTGATATTTTTTCATAAAATACCCCCCGAGATATTTTATTAATCCGGATCGCAGAGTATGCCAAATACAACACCTGCGGGTGAGGGTGAGGTGCTGCATTATTGCTAATTAACAACAGCGGGTAAGGTTGGACTTGCTTTTGCAGTTTGATGATTATATAATTTATATTGTTGACATGGGCCGTTAACTCAGCGGGAGAGTGCCTCCCTGACGCGGAGGAAGTCATAAGTTCGAATCTTATACGGCCCACCATTAATATGATTAAAAAAGTCCCGGAAAACCGGGACTTTTTTTGTTTACTGTTTACAATGTAAAAGAGAAGGATGGAAAAATGAAAAATTAAATCTGGCTAAGCCCGCATATATTTGTCCGGGGACTGTCCCCGGACTTATTAATCTGTCCAGCCGTATTTACCTTTCATCTCCACAAAAGCAACCTCTCCGATAGTATCTATATGTAATTCACCTTTCAAATCCCGGGCAATTAATTTTAACTGCTGCATACGTCGGGGACCTACAGGAACAATCATGATTCCACCTGCCCCCAGTTGATTAACCAATGTTTCGGGTATTATTTCGGCGGCCGCGGTGACAATTATCCTGTCATAGGGAGCGTGTTCTTCCCAGCCTGCACTTCCATCGTCGATTAGATAGCAAATATTCGTATATCCCAATTGTTCCAGCTTTTTACGCGCACTTTCAGCCAACTCCCTTATCCTTTCGACGGTATAAACTTCCCCGGAAAACTCGGCTAATATTACAGTCTGGTAACCGGAACCGGTCCCAATCTCCAACACCCGACAGGTTTTATCCAGGGCTAGCCGATCAGTCATTTTTAAAACCAGGCTGGGTTGTGAAATCGTCTGTTCGTAACCAATTGGCAAGGGTCTGTCCAGGTAAGCATGTTCTTTAAATTCATTATCTATAAAAAAGGAGCGATCCAGTGATTTGAAAAAATCTACTAACTTTTGATCCATTTCTTCACCTCCAATAATATTTTTAGTCTTTCTATAATTGTAAATATTATAATAAAAAACTTCTGCAAATCTGCTATATTGCATTATCTATTGTGAAAACTGTAACTATTTTCAAATACTTTCGTAACAATATGTAATACAATATGTAATACATAGTGCTGACAGAGCAACGGGAATTTAGGAGGTAACAGACATGAAAATTAAACAGACTATTGCATTAGGACTAATGGGGTGTTTTTTATTCAGCAGTACTGCCATGGCTGCCCCAACCTTGGCGGAGCCAGCCAAAACTACAAAGCCAATCGAGGCCGTAGCTGCTTTTAATCAGGAAAACCAGATTACATCTGAGTTAATTCAGGAAAAGAACGATTTAGTAGAAATCGATATTACTTTCCCGGTATTTTCGGGATTATCCGATGCTGATTTCCAGGAACAATTAAACTATTTCATAAAAAAGCAAGTCACAAAAGCTAAGGATGATATTGAAATGCAAGCCGAGGCATATGCCCAAGATGCTAAAAAGAATGGTTGGGAAGTGCGGCCCTATCAGCTTTTCATTGATTATGATCTGAAAACTAATAATGAAGCTTTTCTTTCATTTACGATAACTTACTATACTTATACCGGCGGAGCTAATGGCATGACCGTTGTAAGTTGTATCAATATTGATAAAAAGGCTAATAAGCCTATCCATTTGGAAGATTTATTTCCGCAAGGAGCGGATTTTAAAACGAAAATAAATAATGAAATCATTAAACAGATTGAACTGCGCTCCAAGGATAAAGAAGAAATGTTCTTTGAGGGAGATGTGGGTTTTAAGAGTATTAAAGATTCACAAGGTTTTTATTTAAAAGACAATGATATTGTAATTGTTTTTCCCAAGTATGAAATAGCGCCGGGGTTTATGGGTAATCCTGAATTTGCCATTAATTTGGCTGAACTCAAGGACGGCTTAGCCTTGACAGATGAGACTAAAATAGTTGTTGAGGGTTTGGAAATTAATACTATCATTAACCAGGAAAATCAAACGGTAATGATACCCCTGCGCCTAACCGCAGAAAAATTAGGCTATACTGTAGCCTGGAATGGTGAGGAACGAAGTGTTCTGCTGACCAAAGGTGAGGCCTCAGCTAAACTTAAAATCGGTGATAATATATATATCGCCAACCATAAGATACCCTATATTTTAGAAGCTCCTGCGGTTATTATTGATAATCATACTTATGTGCCCGTATCGTTTTTAGAAAAAGTATTACTGTATAGACTCTAATTAATTAGGTTCGGTTACATATTATGTAACGCTAACAGATGTAACGCTAACAGAATAACAAGAGCAAAACGGGGGGCGCGGCAAACGTCCCCTTATTACATGTGTATCCGACGGTACTGCTGGTCGGGACGGTGGCAATCCTGGCAAAAATATCCTTATTGCATGTGTATCAGACCATGGATTTTGAAATCGTTATTGTTTGAAAAATTAGGGTTATTTAGGAACCCCTAATATAGTTCGAATCTCATACGGTCTGCCATTAAAAAAAGCAACAATACCGGAGTTTACAGCCCCGGTATTTTTTGTGGAAAAGCATGAAAATAGCCAGCGATTTTTGAGGTTTTCACGCAGTCTGTCGTCACCTTGTCACCCGTGTCTTTGTCATGTGAATAATGAAAATAGGCCTCACATATAATAACTTAAGCATTGCTTGAGGAGGCCTTAAATGATTTACAAAATGCAGATTGCTACGTTGGCCGAAGAAAACCTGTTGTGGGATGATTTTGCGCCGAGATTCTGCTGGCTGCGTGAACGAGGCTATATATTGGAAATAAATAGGATTGTTTGTGAAAATTCTGATACCCTGCTGATTGATTTGGCTATTCAAGGTGAAAACAATGATATTTTTATGAAAGATGAAGACATTATATATATTTTCAAGCACCAGATTTCAGAGTTCCTGGCCGAACATATTCTGCGCGACTGGGAACATAAGATGGTTCGCCGCGAAATATCCAAACGAACCCGGCATATTGATGGGCAGGATCAGGAAATTGTTTTGCGCAAGGCAATTGATTTTTTACAGCGCTGTAATACGAATGACAGTATCAATTTGTTGTTTAATTATGGGCGTAAAAATAAAATATCGCACAAAATCATGGACCATATTTATACCAATGACAATCTGGTGATAGAAGGACTGATCAATTTCTGCATGCAGGACTATTTAAACGAACTGCGCTTTGCCGTTGATCTGGCCTGCGAAGAACTGAATAACGAAAAAGAGTACAATGATTTTATAAAATTACTGCGCTATTTTGTTGATGCCCAGACCCCGCGCATGCGTGAAGTCAATTTACTGATGGATCCAGACGGCTTGTTTTATCTCTGGGATGGTGAGGGCATAAACATTGATGAAAAAATCGTTAATTATTACTCCAATGAGATGTTATACAATGATATCAGTCTTGATGACATACTGGTCAGTATCCTGATTACCATTTCGCCGCGGCGGATCATATTGCATAATTCAATCAGCGACAAATCGGAGCCAGTGAAAATCATTCGGCAGGTTTTCGGGGAAAGAATCAAGGACTGCAGCGGATGTGAACGCTGTGCGAAGAGCCGGGAAGGAGAACTGAACAAGCATCACTGAGCATTGATATTGCCGTATTTCTGTGCCAACAAGTAACGCGGTTCTTCTTCGCTTTCATTAAATGTGAAGCTGTCGAATTTCAGTTCTGTTTTACACCTGCATTGGCCAGGGAATCAGATTAAATAAACGCCGTCCATGATTTCTTATTTGAGTAAGATTGCTGTGCGGCGTTTTATTGTGCGAAAATCCGGTCAGTTTTATTAATCGTAAGAGCCCAGGGTGCTGCCGGATGATGTGTACCGAGCGCAGGAGTTCCGGACGATGTATACTGGTATGCATGATTGCACACTTGAAAAATGATTATTGTGCGGTGTTTATTGTGCGAAATCGCTTCAGTTTTATTGGCCAAAAGAGCTGCAGGCAGTTGCCCTATAATGTATCCTGGCTATAATTTATTGATATGGACTTAAAAAAGTGCTATTCTTTGAAGGAATATAAGATAGGGTGATTGTGTGGCTCTTAAGATTGTTACAACGCTTTTGATCAGCACTTTTA
>JAAYCZ010000349.1 GCA_012729495.1 Syntrophomonadaceae bacterium
CGCCTTTTTCTTCCGCCAAGGATCCGGTCAACATGGCTGCTTATGTGGCCGGCAACATGGTGCGGGGAGATGTGGAAGTGGTCTATTGGCAGCAGGTTGAAAACCTGGTCAATAACGGTGCTTTTCTGCTGGATGTCCGTACCCCTGTTGAAGTTGAATATGGAATGGTACCGGGCGCCCATCATATCCCGCTGGACGATTTGCGCGACCATCTGGACAAACTGCCCCGGGACCGGGAAATCATCACCTTCTGCCAGGTAAGTCTGCGCAGCTATATCGCCACCCGCATCCTGCGTCAGCATGGTTTCAAGGTCAAAAACATCAGCGGCGGCTATAAACTGTACAGTTCCATCCATAACCTGTAATTTAATTTCTTAAACTTATTTTGCATATTTTTCCTTAATTCAATCATAAAGTTAAAGAGGAACAAGGGGTAATCCCGTTGTTCCTCTTAACCTCGTTGACTCCCCTATCTTCATGTTAATGGGGGCAGATCATTGCCATTTAATTACATATCAGCACTTTTTATAGAGCTAATAACCCATCGAAAATGAAAAAGCCGGTCATGGCTGCAAACTTTACCTCATTACTTGACCTATACCACCTATGACTGTACAATATATTGTACGGGGGGTGATCTTTGTGCTGGCTGTAAATTATTCTACTTTGCGTGAAAACTTAAAGAAATACTGCGATGCTGCTAACCAAGATCTGGAAACAATAATAGTTACCAGAAAAAGTGGTGGCAATGTAGTGCTCATTTCTGAAAGTGAATACAATAACCTTTTAGAAAATCTTTATATTAGAAGTAACCCTGGATACTACAATAAGCTATTACAATCGATTGAAGAATTAAAATCAGGAAAAACTGTTCAAGCGGAGCTTGCTGATGAATAAAGTCTTTACAAATACGGCCTGGAAAGAATACATGTATTGGCAAAGCGAAAATCGCCAAATCTTGAAACGCATTAATGAATTAATTAAAGACATTGAACGTAACGGCAATATGGGTATCGGTAAGCCGGAACCGTTAAAACATGAATTATCCGGCTATTGGAGCAGAAGAATCAATAATGAACACAGATTAATATATTCTATTGAAGGAAATAATATAAATATTATTTCTTGTCTGGGTCACTATTAAGATGACTATGGAGAAGTTTTAGCAAACCGTTAAGTACCTAATTCAATCATTTATGGGAATCAGAATTTTAGATTCAACGCAATAATCCGCAGCTACTTTTAATCCCAGACCCGCTTCTGAACAAAACACCTCATTTTGCTTTTTCAAATAGAAAACGCAATATATTGCCATGACGTTCCACACGAGGTTTGATATCTGTAGTAATGATAACTGTTGGTTCTTTAATTATTTTTCTTAAACTTATTTTTCAGAACTTTACTTTATTTCTGTCCGATATAACAAGGTTGCCCTCCGCTATAAAAATAGCGGGGGCAGCCCAGAGCATCAAAAAAGGCCTTTTTTGCTCGCTATGTTGATTTTATACTTTATTGACAGTCTATTTCTGACGAGCAGCTTCCATTTCCCGCAGCGCCTTGCGGTCTACCTTTTTCATGTTGGTGCGGGGAATGTCCTCCAGGAACTCAACATATCTAGGTACTTTATAAGCGGCCAATGACTGACGGCAGAATTCTATGACTTCCTCCTCGGTCATGCTCTCACCAGGCTTCAAGACTACGAATACTTTAACCGATTCACCGCGGATCGGATCAGGTACGCCGATCGCACCGGCATCAAGCACTTTAGGGTGGGTATAGAGCAGTTCGTCTATATCACGGGGATAAACATTAAAGCCGCTGGATATGATCATGTCCTTGGTACGTCCCACGATGGTTATGTAGCCGTCCTCATCCATGGTGGCAATATCGCCGGTGTAAAACCATCCGTCCTTAATGGCATTGGCGGTTTCCTCCGGTTTGTTCCAGTATTTTTCAATGATCAGGGGGCCTTTTAAAAGCAGTTCGCCGGGCTCGCCGGTCGGTACTTCAACCACGCCGTTTTTCAAATCCACGATCTTGACGTCCATATCCGGGAAAGGTATGCCAACGCTGCCAGGTTTACGTTTGCCTTTGGGATTGACCATAACCCCATTGGTGGTTTCCGATCCGCCGAAACCTTCAATGATGGTGGAACCGGTGATTTCCTCAAACTTTTTCATGGCTTCTACCGGCAAAGGTGCCGATCCGGAAAGAAGGAAACGGATGGAACTGGCCTTGGATTGGGGCAGACGTGGATGCATATTCAGCATTTGGATCAGCGCCGGAACCGCCGGCCAATAAGTAGGCAGGAAGCGATCGATGGCATCCAGGACGTTGTCGGGTGTCACTTCCGGTACCAGCATCATCGTGCCGCCGCTGGCCAGATTGGCATTGATCTGCATATTAAAGCCGTAAATATGATATAGCGGTACCGTACACAAAGTTCGCAGTTCCTGGGGCGGAAACATGGCTCTGGCCCATTCAATGAAAACGGTATAGAAAGCTACAAAGTTTGAATTGGTCAGGCAGCATCCCTTTGGAACCCCGGTGGTTCCGCCGGTATATATAAGGATGACAATATCTTTATTATCCAGATGGATATCTGGTTCAAGATCACTGGCTGCTTCTATAAGCGATGCATAGTCAAGGATATCGGGTGAAGGTTCCAGGGCCACTTCTTTGCCCGGTACCTGCATCACGATCATGGTCTTCAGCGGAGTTTTGCCGGAACGCATCACTTCCAGGATCTTGGGCGCCACCGGACCAAAAACGATTACCGTTTCCGCGCCGCTGTCGGAGAAATTGTAAACCATTTCCGGAACGGTATAGAGGGGATTGACCGGTACTATAATGGCACCGGTTTTCATAATCGCGTGGGCGGAAAAAACAAATTCCGGGATATTGGGCAGAACCAGCGCCACCCGATCCTCTTTCTTGATCCCTAGATTCAGCAGGGCGTTAGCCAGTTTTTTGGCGATTTGATTGGTTTCCCTGTAGCTGTAAATCAGGTCATTGCAGCAGACGTAAGGTTTATCGGGATTGGCTCTGACCCACTTGATAAACTCATCCTTCATGGTGGTTACCGGATAATAACATGTGCCCGGGACGCCCTCGTCATACCATTGCTGCCATCTTCTTTCTGTCACAAGCATCACTCCTTCTATTCTTTGTTAATTATTTACTCTTCCTTAATAGATGAATATGCCCAACAAGCGGGTAAAACCAATTGCGGCAGATGTAAGCAGATTGAATCCCGGCAAACCCCACTGGCTTGCAAAATATATTCCTGGCAGGATTACCGTAATGCCAATCACCATCCTGTTCATTTGGCCAGATTTGCCACGTTGCATTTCATCTACCATTACTCCCACGTATTATTTTTATATAAGGACAAATTGATTCCATGGTTGATATATAAATACAGAGCAAAATACATGCCAATTTTGATTAAAGCTGCCTCGTTTCGTTTGCAGCCGGAAACAACAACACCCGGGATTCAAATGCTAAATGAATCCCGGGTGTTAATCGTGTCCCGTGTTGTGTCATGGTGTTTCATTATTCAAAGCATTGTGAAACACTTTAAATCTTTTCGAAACTCAGGTTTTTCATTTTCCGATATAGGGTACTGCGGGAGATTCCCATCTCCCTGGCTACCTGGCTGACATTTCCGTCATACCGTGCAAGCAGGCTGATGATGCGGTTGCGTTCCTGTTCCATCCGCTCATTTTTATATTTTGCCTGGGCCTGTTGGATGCTGAAATGATTGATGGTTTTCTTTTCTTGCGGGAACAGAGCCTGAGGCCGGGAAAAATTGAAGGCTTGATCCGAAATGTGATTGAGGTTCACCATTTTCTCCGCCACATTCTGCAATTCACGTACATTGCCGGGCCAATCATAGGATAACAGACTATTTTTCAAATCTTCTCCCAAGGGCTGAGTTCTTTCCGAATTCATTTGCCGCAGAAAATAATTGAATAAAAGAGTGATGTCTTCGGGACGTTCGCGGAGGGGCAGGATATGCAAATCGATGACATTCAGGCGGTAAAACAAATCCTGACGGAAATTGCCCTTCTGCATTTCTTCGAAAAGGTTCTTGTTGGTAGCACAGATAATACGCACATCTACCGGAATCATTTGATTGCTGCCAATGCGGCAGATGCTTTTCTCCTGAATGGCTCGCAGCAACGCAACTTGCAGTTCCAGGGGCATATCGCCGATTTCATCCAAAAACAGGGTGCCGCCGTCAGCCAGCTCAAATTTGCCGGGATTGCCTCCTTTTTTGGCGCCGGTAAAGGCTCCTTCATTATAGCCGAATAACTCGCTGGCGATCAGCTCACGGGGAATGGCACCGCAATTTACGGCTACGAAAGCACAGACCGAACGTTGACTGGCATTATGAATGGCCTGGGCAAAAAGTTCCTTGCCCGTACCGCTTTCTCCTTCAATCAGCACATTGCTGGCATTACGAGCGGCCATTTTGGCCACATCAATAATCTCGTTCATATGCGGGTTGCCGGTGATGATATCCTTGAAATGAAACCGGGCGGTATAACCACTGAAGCGACTCACCAGATGGTGCACTTCTTTGATGGGACGGATGAGCAGCACGGCAGTAGTGACCGCACCCTGCTCACTGACAATGGGTGTCCCCGAAGCCAGAAAACGCAGGGAAGCGTTGGCTGTTGGAATGATTATTTCTTCGTCCTGAAAAGCTTTTTTTGATACGAAGAGGCGTTTCATATATTTGTTGCTCGAATTACTGCTCCAGGATCCAAAATTTTTCTCAAAATCCTGATAGCGTTCCTGCCAGGACTTTTTGAAGGCGGGATTGAGAAGTTCAAATTCACCCGATTTATGCATGAATATAACACCGTCTGACATATTCATGATAACGGTGTTCAGATTGCGGTTCAGCAAAGTCAGTTCAAGATTTTTCTGACTTAACTCGAGGGTACGTTCCTGCACGCTCATTTCCAGTCTGTCCCGGGCTTCCTGCAATATTTGCTGGGCTTTTTTGCGTTCGCTGATATCACGTCCTACGGCCTGATATTCAACCAACTCTCCTCTTTCACCGGCAATGCCGCGAAATACCCATTCATACCAATACTTTTCGTCGGATTTTTCAACTTCCTGTTCCAGCACATGGAAGGGCAGGCCGGAGACCAGCTGATCTTTCACCGCAGTCAGTACGCCGGGTTGATGTCCGAACAACCTGCTTTCGATCTGCGTATTCATCATTGCCTCGCGGTGTATATCGAGATGATGGCAGACAGCATTATTTAAAAAAGTTATTTTTCCATCCGGCCGGCAGCGCAGGATCAATTCAGTTTGATCTTCCACTACTGCCCGGTATTGAGCCTCGCTCAGGGCTAATGCCTCCTGCAAACGTTTTCTTTCAGTTATATCATAGGCCCCGACTATACTTATGATCTTGCCGGCGACCTGGGTTACACTGAAAAACACATCCACCCACAAGTCTTTGCCATCCTTGCGCAAGGCTCTGATTTCATAATTCGATGGCACTTTTTCCTTACGCAGCCGGGCTTGTCCGCGGTTACGCACCAAATCCTTGTAATCCGGATGACAAATTTCCCAGAAGTTCATTTGCAGCAGTTCTTCCAGCATATAACCGGTAGCATTTTCAAACGCCGGATTGACATAGATATACTTATCATCGGAATAAGCAAAAATGATGACCGAAAGCGTATCGGCAAATCTGCGAAAATCAATGTTTTCTAGAACCAGATCAAAACCGGATTTGTTTATCATGCTAACACCTGCCTAAATATGCTTTGAGTCAGGGAGGTAAGCCCCCTGACTCTTTATGGTTTCAAATAGCCGATCGGGAAATCCTGTTCCACTTATTGCTTATAATATTATTCTACCGTGACTGATTTGGCCAGTTTTTTGGTTTATAAGCAGTCCCGCAAGCAACGACATATATCTTTTTAATAATTCTTTTATATTCCACGGGCAGAGAATTTTGTGCACATA
>JAAYCZ010000350.1 GCA_012729495.1 Syntrophomonadaceae bacterium
AACCGGTTTGAAGGGGACTTCTGTTTCAACCCCGCAATCAGCGCATACAGCTTTAAACATTTCCCGCGGGCCTCTGTTGCTGCTGTTGCTGCGGCGATTCTGCCTGCAGTCTTTGCAGCGTTTGGGTTCATTTTCAAACCCTTTTTCATGATAAAATTCTTGTTCCCCAGCGGTAAATACGAACTCTTGTCCACAGTCCTGGCACACTAAAACTTTGTCTTCGAACATGTTAAAATAACCCCTCACTTTTTTGTATATTGCCGGATTTCAGCCAACCAAAATATGACACCCGACTCTAGCAATATTATAAACGCTTGCTTTTAAAATGGCAAGAAAGCGGGACACTTCTTATACCCCTTTTCCGCTTGCCCAGACAATCACACAAACTCGCGCTGCCCCTGCTTCCAGAAGTACTTTCGTACATTCACGGCAGGTGGAACCTGTGGTGTAGACATCGTCTACCAGAAGTATATTTTTATTCTTTACTTTATGTTCATGTGGTATTTCAAAAGCCGACAACAGATTTTTTTCCCTTTCCTCCTTGGTCAAACCGCTTTGCGCCGGGGTATCCTTGACCCGGCGTATAACCTCCGGATCGTATGGTATCTTCAAATGCTTGCTGATCTGGCGCGCCAGCAGCTCGGTCTGGTTAAAACCCCTTTGCTGAAGGCTGCTCCAGGATATGGGAACCGGTACGATCAAATCAATATTTTGGTAAAGTGGTTCCTGCCTGATTTTTTCCGCCATCATTTCTCCCATGCGGACACTCAGATACTTGCGCCCCATGAATTTAAGCACCTTGGTGGTTATCCGGTACGGTTCCTCATAAGGACCTACCGCCCGGGCAATATCAAAACGGGGACGATCATGCTGACAATCCAGGCATCGGCTTCCTCCCTCAGGCAGATATTTACCGCAAATATCACAAGTGGAACAGGCGCACTGCAGAACCAGCATATTGGCTTCGCAATCGTAGCACCAAGGTTTGCGGCTGCTGAATCGACCAGGTTTATGGCAAATGCAGCATTCCTCCTGCGGAAACAGAATATCCAAAACCAGATCAAACATTTTTGTACCTCCCCGCCTGCAGTTTAACCACGTAGTCATCTAAAAACAAAGACTGACGGGTACGACCGTTTATAGTACGGCCATCTTAAAATCAGACATTTTTATAATCTTACTTATTATACCATAAATTAATCGTATACCCCCCAGCCATTTGTCTGGACTTTGAGCTATATCAGAGCAGTATTGGCAGCTTTGGTGAGGATAATAACCGAGGGATTGGTGCGCTGCAGAGAGGAAGCAATAAACAGCAGTTCGGGCCAGTAAGGATTCTGACCGGATATTTCCAGACAAAGCCGCGCCCGGGGCATAATGTGATGAAGCGCCCGCCTGACTTCATATTCAGCCTGTTCAGGATCAGCCAGATGCAAAGTCACATTATATCCGTCCAGATTATCCGGCTTTACCGCCAGGATCAGCCTCATCATCATTGCCAGCCATAAACCGAAACAAGTCAGTTTGAGCAATATGAGCATAAAAATATCTCCCTCCGGCAAGCTATTATATACTATGCCGAAAGGAGCCAAAATGATTACTATGCATTTATAGAGATAGTTGTTTCAAGGTTTCGTTTTTCAATTCCTTTACCCGTTCGGGGTTGGATGCCTCGCAGTAAATCCTGAAGAGCGGTTCGGTTCCGGAGGTTCGGATTAATATCCAGCTCCCGTCTTCCAGCAGAAGCTGTTTGCCTTCCAATTCATTAATCCGTTCTACTTTAACCCCGGCAAAGGTACGCGGCTGCATTTCTTTCAAATCGGCCAAAACCCTTAATTTTACTGCTTCCGTGGTTTTAATATCGGTTCTTTCACTGCAGACATTGCCGTATTGTTCAGCCAGATCAGCCTGCAATTCATGGAATGATTTGCCCGTATAGGCCATAATCTCAACCGCCAGCAGGCAGGCCAGGATACCGTCCTTTTCAGGAACATGACCAAACACGGTCAGCCCGCCGCTCTCTTCAATGCCCATCATACATCCTTTTTCCCGCATGCATTCGCCTATGTACTTAAATCCGACCGGCGTTTCAATCGCGGTCAGGCCATTTTCACGGGCGATTTTATCCAACATATGGGTGGTAGCGATGGAACGGCATACCGGTCCCCGATAGGTACGAGTTTTGACCAGATGATCAAAAAGCATATAACTGAATTGATTGGGGGTAATAAAATCTCCGTTGCGGTCAACAATTCCAAAACGATCAGCATCACCATCCAGAGCTAGACCCAGATCGGCCTTGTAAGACTGCACCGCCCGCTTGAGGTCACCCAGAATTGCATCGGTCGGCTCCGGCATGGTGCCGCCAAACAAAGGATCCCGGTAATTATTGATGGTTTTCACTTCGATTCCCAATTCATTTAAAACCCGATCCAGATAGCCGATGCCGGCTCCATACATGGGATCGACCACCACCCGCAGGGGTTTTTCATGAATAAAATCGGGATTTATCATGCGCAGGAGATGATTGCTGTATTCCCGGTCCAGATCAATATCCGTCAGCAAATTCAATGGCAGCGCTTCCTCCAAATCCAGTTCATATACTTTGCCGCCGTTTAAAATGCGATTGACTTCTTCTTCGATGGCTGAAGTCACATCGGGTAATGCCGGCCCGGCATACTCAGGAATAAATTTGATACCGTTGTATTCGGAAGGATTATGGCTGGCGGTAATCATAATTGCTCCCCCGGCATCCTGCTGGCGGATCGCAAAAGCAGCCAGAGGGGTGGGAGCAGCTTTGCTGAATCTCAACACTCTGATCCCGTTGCCGGCCAGAACGCGGGCACATTCATCAGCAAACTTTTCGGAAAGAAACCGATTGTCATAGGCTACAACAACGCCTTTTTTATAATGCTGCGTATTCTTTAAATAACAAGCAATTCCCTGGGTTACGATTTTAATATTTTCAAAAGTAAACTCCTTTGCCATAATGGCTCTCCAGCCATCCGTGCCAAACTTTATAACCGACATGTTGTCCTCCTTAACTGAGCTCAAAGCGCTGACGTAATCTTCATTTAAAACTCGAGCTGTCGATTACCCGGTCACATAAACCTTTAATATATTCTAGCTTTTTAAACTTTTCCCTGCCAATTAATATATTCTTTGCGGTTATGATATTCAGCCTTGGGCACCAATGCGAACATAAAGGAATTCCTTGATCACATTAACGATTCTCAGGGCCGCTTTTCCATCCCCGTAAGGGTTTATGGCCCGGGCCATTTTATCATATTCCGCCGCATCAGAAAGCAACCGCGCCGCGGCCTTGTAGACTTTTTCCTCTGCCGTTCCCACTAATTTGACCGTGCCTGCAGTAATGGCTTCCGGTCGTTCCGTCGTATCCCGCAATACCAGCACCGGTTTACCCAGGGAAGGTGCTTCTTCCTGCATTCCGCCGGAGTCCGTCAGCACCAGATAACTGCGGTTCATTAAATTGGCAAAAGGCTCATAATCCAGCGGCTCCAGCAGGTGGATACGCTCCTTTCCGCCCAGCATGGTGACGGCCAGATCTCTAACCGTAGGATTGAGGTGAACCGGAAACACAACTTCCACATCGGGAAAATCATCTACCAGCCGCAGCAGGGCCTTATAGATATCACGCATCTTCTCGCCCCAGTTTTCACGGCGGTGCGTAGTCACCAGCAGAATCCGGCGGTCAAAATTTATCCCCTGCAATTGCTCATCAAATGTATATTCATCATGAACCGTTGCCAGCAACGCGTCAATAA
>JAAYCZ010000351.1 GCA_012729495.1 Syntrophomonadaceae bacterium
TCATATAACCGGCTTAAATCCATTGCAGTTTCCCCCTTTTTGATTTATTGTGTCTGTTTCTGAGTGCGGTTATACTGCGAAGATCTTAAATAAGGGTAGAAAAAAATGCTGGTTATGGTTTATATTCCATAGCCAGCAAATATTTTTGGTTAAAAAGATTATGATTTGCCCAGATAAGCCTGACGCACGTCCTGGTTGTCAGCCAGTTCCTGACCCGGCCCTCTCATGACGATTGTTCCCGTCTCCAGAACATATCCATAATCTGCAATTTTTAACGCTGCGGTGGCATTTTGTTCAATTAATAGGATGGTCATTCCTTGACTGTGAATATTTTTTATGATTTTGAATACTTCTTTGACCAATAACGGGGCCAGTCCCAGCGAGGGTTCATCCATCATCAGCAATTTTGGTCTGGACATCAGGGCCCGGGCAATTGCCAGCATTTGCTGTTCTCCGCCGGACAAGGTCCCGGCGATCTGCCAGCTTCTTTCCTTGAGGCGGGGAAACAGTCCGTACATTTTTTCGATATCTGCTTCGATTTCCGCTTTTTCTTTACGGGCATAGGCTCCCATGCGCAGGTTCTCCAGAACGGTTAGATTGGCAAAAATGCGGCGTCCTTCCGGAACCATGGTAATACCGTTTCTTACTATATCTACCGTATTTTTGCCGGTGATATCCTGATCTTTAAAAGTAATATTGCCGGAAGCGACCGGTACCAGATTGCTGATGGCTCGCAGCAGGGTGCTTTTTCCTGCACCGTTGGCACCCACCAGGGTTACGATCTTGTTTTCCGGAACCTGCAGTGAAACTCCCTTTAAAGCATGTATACCCCCATAATAAACATGTAAATCATTAATTTTCAGCATCTACATCCACCGCCCCGAGATAAGCTTCGATAACTTTGGGATCATTTTGAATTTCTGCCGGATTGCCCTGTGCTAATGTTTCCCCATAATCAAGTACGTAGATTTTTTCGCAAATACCCATCACTACTTCCATATGATGTTCAATCATTAAGACCGTAATGTCAAACTCATCCCTGATGCGGGCTATAAAATCCATCAGTTCCAGCGACTCAGCCGGATTCATTCCGGCGGCAGGTTCATCCAGCAGCAAAAGGCTGGGGGTGGTAGCCAGGGCCCGGGCAATTTCCAGGCGCCGCTGCTTGCCGTAGGGCAGAGACGTGGCCGCTTCATAACAAACATCATCGAGTTGAACTTTTTTGAGCAAATCCATGCACTCGTCATAGTTTTGTTGGTTGGCCCTGGTATAGCGGGGCAATCCTAAAACTGCTTCCAGCAAATTAGCCTTCATTCTGACGTGTTTGGAGATCATTACATTTTCCAGCACCGACATCGACTGGAACAGGCGAATATTTTGAAACGTACGGGCGATCCCCCGGGCTGTAATTTTATCGGCTTTCATACCGGTTATATCCTTGCCCTGAAAACAGATTCTGCCGGCGGTAGGTGTATATACTCCCGTGATCATGTTGAAAACCGTGGTTTTGCCGGCACCATTGGGACCAATTAAACCTACAATGCTGCCCTGGTTTACTTCCAGGGAGAGTTCTGAAACAGCTCGCAAACCTCCGAATTCCATGGTTATACTATCTGTTTTTAAGGTTGCTGTACTCATGCGGCTTCACCCCGCCTTCTGGATTTAATCTGGTCGA
>JAAYCZ010000352.1 GCA_012729495.1 Syntrophomonadaceae bacterium
CTGTTGTGGTTTCTATGGTAGTTTGGTTTTCCACCGTGTCAGCCAGCACAACGGCAGCGGAAAACGGCATCATGGTCAGCAACAGGGCCAGGCAAAGTAAAAGGCTCAGAGTTTTTCTTTTCATTTTTGTATCCTTTCTGGTAAACGAGTGCTTTAATTTTTTTATTGATGATTTTGCATAATTAACTTTTATTAATTATTATGTAACTTAAAAATGTCATCCTGAGCGTTAGCGAAGCGACGATGCCATGTGGCATCCAGTACCGAAAGCGATCGGAAGGCAAGCGCAGCCTGAGCGTCAGCGGATTTAGACTCTTCGCTATCGCTCAGGGTGACAGTATTACATGATTTTTTGAATTATGCAAAAACCTCAATCTATTATTATTATAGTCTTTCTTGGACCTGATACTTTCACTGAGAACCAGGTAATTATCACAAGCAGAAAACAAAAATACCGAAGGGCTAAAACCTTCATTAATTTTTGGCTTAATATTAGTGCTCGAGGCCGGGATCGATGTAATATTGTTTTCTAATTAATAAAATGGGATTTTATTAATTTTTTACTAATATAATAAATTTTCTGTGACCACTTTAAATAAATTAAGTATAATAATTATAAGGTTAAGATAGGAGGTTTATGCCATGGCCAATATTAATGTCAGCCCTGGAATCCTGCAATGGGCAGTTGAGCGTTCAGATAAACTTAAAGCTGTCATGCATAAATTTCCCAAATGGTCAGAATGGCTTTCAGGTGAAAGTAATCCAACACTAAAACAACTTGAGAGTTTAGCAAAATTCACTTCCACTCCTCTCGGTTATTTTTTTCTTAATGAACCGCCTATTGAAGGGTTACCAATACCCCATTTCAGGACTATACACGATGATTCTTATCATATTGCACCAAGCCCCGAACTTCTTGATACAGTGCAAATGATGGAACGGCGTCAAAAGTGGTTACATGAGTATCTTGCTGATCAAAAATATGATTTTTTAAAATTTGTTGGTTCAAAAAGCATTAATGACAATCCCATCCATATTGCTAAAGCGATTAGGGAAACATTAGGCTTGAAGGATGGATGGGCAGCAGAATTCAGTACGTGGCAAGATGCGTTGCGGAATCTATTTAACAAAGTTGATGAGGCTCGGATTCTTCTAGTTGTTAATGGAATTGTTGGGAACAATACGCATCGCAAGCTCGATGTGAATGAATTTAGAGGATTCGTGCTGGTAGATGAATATGCGCCACTTATTTTCATAAATGGAGCAGATGGAAAAGCTGCCCAAATGTTCACTTTGGCTCATGAATTAGCTCATATTTGGTACGGGTCAAGCGCTGCCTTCGATTTACGCGAACTTCATCCTGCCGATAATAAAACAGAAATTGCCTGCAACAAGGTTGCGGCTGAATTTTTAGTCCCGGGGGCAGAATTTTTGAAAGTTTGGCCTTCTGTCGAAAACAACAGCAACCGGTTTCAGCAATTAGCAAGGCAATTCAAGGTAAGCGAAATTGTAGCTGCTAGGAGAGCACTCGATCTAAAAAAGATAACATCAAATCAATTTTTCGAGTTTTATTATAACCGGATAACTGCCGAAGCTAAAAGCAATGGTAATGGCGGAAATTTCTATTCTACACAGAATTATCGAATTGGCCGTCGTTTCGGAGAAGCCATAATAACTGCAACCAAAGAAGGAAAGATCCTTTACAATGAAGCATATCGTCTTACTGGACTCAATGGAAATACCTTTGCAGAATTTGCATCACGTCTTGGTTTTGGAGGTGATGTATAGACATGTTTGTATTAGATGCAAATATTTTTGTAGAAGCGTATAAAAGGTATTATTCATTTGATATCGCTCCAGGTTTTTGGCAGGCATTGAAACAGAAGGCAGAAGAGAATCTCTTAATAAGTATTGATAGGATATACTCCGAAATAGATAAATTTGGAGAAGATGATGAGTTGAAAACATGGGCGAAAACTGAGTTTAAAGATTACTTTATATCGACTGACCGCGTAGAGGTTTTCACCGCATATAGCGAAATTATGGAATGGGCTATTAATCAATCACAGTATAATAAATCTGCCCAAAGCGAATTTGCATCAGTTGCGGATAGTTGGTTGCTGGCTTATGCCAAGGCTTTCAATAGTACAATAGTAACACACGAAGAATACAAGCCTGAAATCAAAAGGAAGATCCCCATCCCCAACGTTTGCCGTGCTTTTGGTATTCCTTACATAAATACTTTCGAGATGTTGCGGAGATTAAATATAAGATTTGGATAACAATCACATCAAATTGGATATATCCCGAACTTTGCAGATTCGGATGGTAGTTTTGCCAATGTGTATTATCTAAAAAATCATGGATTTAGGTGTTCCCCATTTGAATTCAAAAAATGATACTCAATGTTTTTTTTAGCATCACCCCAGAAATATGCAAATGGAATATCTTCAACTTCTACCATGA
>JAAYCZ010000353.1 GCA_012729495.1 Syntrophomonadaceae bacterium
GCAGCCTTTTCATTGGTCCTGGGACTGAGGTCTACGCGGGGATGATAGTGGGAGAAAACGCCCGTAGCATGGATATCACCGTCAACGTCTGCAAGAAAAAGCATCTTACCAATACCCGGGCATCCGGATCTGATGATGCTTTGCGCCTGACGCCTCCGCTGATTATGTCATTGGAAAAATGTCTGGAGTTCATCAATGATGACGAACTGCTGGAAGTGACTCCGAAGTCACTAAGGCTCAGAAAGACTGTCTTGGACAAGGATGCCCGCGCCAAGGCAGACAAAAACAAGAACCGGGCTTCGTGATGGAGCCCGGTTCTCGTTTTTAGACTCTTCGCTGCGCTCTGAGTGACATGAACACTTGTTATCCTGAGCGTATGCACCCCTGTCATCCTGAGCGGAGCGAAGGATCTCATCGGGTTGAAGGCTCAATTATCAACGGTTCCCCAACCTGGATGTTGTGCCGGGCTGCTTCTCCCGCCTTCAGTTCCAAGACGCATCGGGCTTTGCGATTGGATGCCATCGCTCCGGGTTTCATATCGGGGTGTATGGATACGACTCGGAAATCTTCATCCAGAAATATGGCATCAATGGCAAACTTCATCCCAAAACAATGAATGGACCAACAAGGGGAAATGAGCAGTCCCTCGCCTTCTTCTAATCCGGGCCTTCCTAACAATCCCCGAAATCTGTCCCAGAATTTGCCGGCGGTTGCTATCCGATCTCCTATGTTTATATTTTTGCTGCTTATTGCTGCGTAATGCCGGCTTTTCATCACAAGGCATTCATAAGTCGAATTATGGCCGGGGCCAGGATTATTATGAATATACAGGGAAATATAAAGAGTATCATAGGAAACAACATCTTTATAGGAGCCTTCATGGCCTGTTCCTGAACCCTTTGCCGTCTCAGTATCCTCATCTGATCGGATTGATTTCTCAATACGTTACCCAGGCTTACCCCTAATTGGTCCGCCTGGATCAGTGATTCCACGAATCTGCTAAGATCCACAACCCCGGCACGTATGCCCAAATCCCGCAAAGCTTCCCGGCGCGTTTTACCCATGCGCATTTCCTGTAAGGTTTCGTTGAATTCCTCGGCTATAGCGCCGTGGGCTTTTTCCACCACTCTCTGCATAGCAGCGTCAAAACCTAAACCAGCCTCAATACTGACTGTCATTAAATCCAGTACATCCGGCAGCGCCTTTTGTATCTCCTTCTGCCTGGTCCTTATCCTGCTCTCGACCATCATCTCAAAGAAGAGGTAGCCTCCGATTAATCCTAACAACAGCGCCATGATCTGATTGCTTACACTTGTCCCAATCAACCAAGTCACTACAAAGGCAATGACCCCCAGTGCTATGGTAGTCAAGTACTGGGCAGTAAGATAGTCGCTAGCCCCCCACCCATATGGGCGTCCGGCATAATCCAGCTTTCTCTCTATGGTCGATATCTGCTTTACTGGTGTATATTTCTGGATCACTGTCGAAAAACGGTTTTTCATTGGATTCAGTATCCGAATAGAAAAGTCTTCCTGCAACTCCTCATTAAAACCCAGCTTATTCTTCCGGGTCATTGCGATCTCCATTTGCTGTAAACGTTCCCTGAGGACCAACTGGTCCCCGACCAGCATTCTGACCGCTCCAAAAACCAGGAAGAACACAGCCAGAAATACCAACGAAACAATAATAATAAGCGGCATCAGTTCTCCTCCTTAGAATTCGATGTTGGTCACTTTCTTAATCAGGATAAAGCCAATGACCTCAGATACGGCCGCAAAAGCCAGCAATCCCCAGCCAAGTGGGGTTTCAAAGAACATGCTCATATAATCAGGACTCAATACCGATATCGCAATCAGAAGAACAATAGGCAAGGCACCAATAATCCATGAAGAAATCCTTCCCTGAGCAGTCAGGACCTGGATTTCTCCCTTCATGCGGATTCGCTGCCGAATAGTGTCAGCAATCTTATCAAATATTTCCGCCAAGTTACCACCGATCGACCTTTGTATCAATACGGTAGAAATCATAAGTTCCATATCTTCGTTATTAACCCGTTTGACAAGATTCTGGAGGGCTTGGTCGGTGGTGACCCCCAGATTGATCTCCCGCAGAGTTCGCCTATACTCCTTACCCAATGGACCCTGAGTCTCTTTAGCGATTAAATCCATGGCCTGCTGGAAACTGTAACCGGCACGCAGAGAGTTGGACATGCCCGTCAGCGACTCACCGATTTCTTCACTAAGCATCTCAGCTCGCTTGAGTTTTTGGCGATATACGAACAAACCAGGCAGGGATGCCCCCAGCAACAACCCCAGAAGTGCATAGATCGTATTATTGGTGAGTAAGAGCAGTAACAACCCTCCACCGATCGCCGTACATATGTTCATGCCTAGAAATTCCTCTACCCGGAGCAGTACATCAGCCTTGTCCAGCTGGATTTCAATCTTCTTGGTGAATGAAAGTCCTGTGAAGCCTTTACCCACCGAACTGAATAGCTTATTTATTTCTAAAGACGGCATTCCCGGTTTCCCCTCGGCCTCTTCGTCCGGACTGCTTACTACCTTATCCAGGCGCTTGGTAAGGCCCTCCTTTTGTTCCCATCGCAAACGGTTAACTCCGAAAATAGACAGCGAAAGCGCCAGGAAAACTAATATGCTTATTATTAGTATTGGATCCATGATTTCACCTCAATCATCTCAGCACTGGTTTGAATATTTCCTTATCCAGCCTTACGCCTTCGGCAACGATACGTTCATAAGATTTGGGGGTAATGCCGGTAGATATATGATTCCCCATCACCTTGCCATTGTCGTCCACCCCGGTTTGCTCAAAAAGGAATATATCCTGCAACTGGATTACATCGCCCTCCATAGCGATTACTTCGGTTATATGGGTTATCACACGACTGCCATCACGCAGACGGGAACCGTGGACGATCAAATCTATAGCTGAAGCGACCTGCTGACGGATGGCTTTCAAGGGCAGTTCCATCCCGGCCATCATTACCATGGTTTCCAACCTGGCCAGCATATCCCGGGGGGAATTAGCATGCCCAGTTGTCATGGAACCGTCGTGACCGGTATTCATCGCCTGCAGCATGTCAAGGGCTTCCCCACCGCGTACCTCACCGACCACAATACGGTCAGGACGCATGCGCAAACAGTTGCGGACCAGATCGCGGATGGTAACTGCGCCCTTGCCCTCGATATTTACCGCCCTTGATTCCAGGCTAACTACATGATCCTGGCCCAACCTTAATTCTGCCGCATCCTCAACCGTGATGATTCGGTCACTTTCTGGGATGTATCCTGCCAGCACGTTGAGCAGAGTGGTTTTACCGCTGCCGGTCCCGCCGGAAATAATAATATTCAACCTGCCTTTAACCGCGGCCTCCAGAAACTTTGTCATATTGGGAGTAAGAGTCCCGAATCTCATCAAATCGTTTACGGTATAGGGATTAGTGGCAAATTTGCGGATGGTGATAGTCGGACCAACCAATGATAAAGGTGGTATTATAGCATTTACTCGGGAACCATCCAGAAGGCGGGCATCGACATAAGGGGAACTCTCGTCCACGCGTCGTCCCAGGGGCGACACTATCTTGTCAATTATATGCATCACATGGTCATCGTCACGGAATACCACGTCGGTCAAGTATATCTTGCCGCCCCGCTCCACGTACACTCGCTTGGGGCCGTTTACCATAACTTCAGTGATACTCTCTTCCCGGAGCAAAGGTTCGATAGGTCCCAATCCCAGCACTTCATCCATCAACTCATTGGCAATTATCTGCCTCTCCGAGAACGGCAGAAATACAGCATCCCTCTCTAATGTGGACATGATGTTGTTACGCACGAACTGAGCCAAGATTTCTCCCGAAAGTTCATTCTGCCGGGAGTGATCCTCGATAAGGTCGATAACTTCCCGGTGTACATTTATTTTCAATTCGGCGTATTTGTCCGGTCGTTCATCCTTTTGTTGATCTTTTATATTGGATGACCAGTTCTGTCGGCCTTCGTTGGTAGCCTGGCCCTGTAATCGCTGGGCTAGTGACATTGGTTCCACCCCTATCTGCTAAATATATTCTTGAAACCGGTTTTTTTATTTTTCTTTCCCTTCTCCTTGCCCAGGCGCAAGTCATTTTGGTAGCCTGAGTCATCTACGATCATGCGGGCCACCCCTTGGACAGCCTTGCTGACCGGGGTCTGAGGATGGCTCAGAACAAACGGAACTCCTTTGTTGGC
>JAAYCZ010000354.1 GCA_012729495.1 Syntrophomonadaceae bacterium
ATAATATCTTTTTACAATTTGAATATTCAATGTTTTATAATGACTATAGATAAAATAAATAAAGGATGGGATTTAATGGACTATATGGAGCAAAATGAGTATCGATGGTATTTGTCTCAGCAAACATTCCCCGAACTTCTTAACCGAAATGTCACTTGTTTTGGCGCCAAGAAAGCCCAGATGTGGAAAAACAAAAATGATGAAATCGAGTCGCTTACTTATGCACAGTTAGGTCGGGTGGTTAAGGAGATCACCTGCGGACTGATGGAGTTGGGAGTAGAACCAGGCGACAGAGTTGCTGTCATGAGCAATACCAGACCTGAGTGGGTATGGTGCGATTATGGTACCCTTTGTGCAGCAGGGATTACGGTTTGTATTTATCCGTCACTGAGCAGCAGCGAGATGGCCTACATCTTGAATGATTCAGGCTCCAAAATAATATTTGTTGAAAACCAGGATCTGCTGGACAAATGCCTGGAGATTGCCGATAGTGTCCCTTCGCTGGAAAAGATAGTAGTCATCGACAGCGAAAATAATGTAAACAACAACAAAGTAATAAATCTCAGCACTCTTCGGGAAATCGGGGATAAACTGATCATGCGCGACCGCTTTGCTTTTGAGCATAGATGGAGAAGTGTTAAGCTGACTGACCGCATGACTATTGTTTATACTTCCGGTACCACTGGTAATCCCAAGGGAGCAGTCCATACTCATTTCAGCATTAATGCTGCCGTGCTGCGTGACCTGACCTTTGCACCCTTTATTGACCATGATTATGTCCTGCTGTCGTTTCTCCCCCTGTCACATACCTACGAACGTGAATGCGGACACGCATTGGCCATGCAGACCGCTATTACCGTAGCCTATTCCTCTCCACAGAACCTGGTGACCGACTTCGGTTTATTCAAACCGCATGTCTTCATGTCGGTACCCCGGATTTACGAGAGAATATTCATGGCACTAAGAGCTGCAACCTCCCAATCAAAACTCAAAAAGGCGATTTTCAACCGGGCCATTGACACCGGTTTGAAAGTAGTTGAGACTATTTCGGACGAGAATGGCTTTGTCGATGTTTACCCGCATATGGACATCACGCGCAATGCTGGCTTTTTCCTTAAACTCAAATATAAACTGTATTATAAATTGGTTTTCAGTAAAGTCAGGGAAACGATGGGCGGTAGATTTGTATTTGCCTGTTCAGCGGCAGGAAGCCTTTCAGCCGACCTCTGCAAACTCTTTTTGAGCATGGGTCTTATTATTTATGAAGGCTATGGCTCTACTGAAACATGCAATACAATAAATATGAATCGCGCGCATCGGGTGCTGCCCGGATCAGTCGGACCCTTGTGCCCCGGGGTGGAAGGTTATATTGCCGAAGATGGCGAGTGGTGTGTAAGGGGTAATAATATTTTTCTCGAGTATTGGAATAATCCCGAAGCGACCGAAGAAGCTTTTACAGAAGACGGGTATTATAAAACCGGTGATATTGTGGAGATGCTCCCCGAGGGATTTATCAAAATTGTTGATCGGAAAAAAGGGCTTATCGTTCTCGACACCGGTAAAAATATCGCTTCGTCGAAGGTTGAACAGGCTTTCTCCACCAGTTCTTTTGTTGATCTTGCTATCGCCATAGGTGACAATCAGAAATTCATAGGAGCCCTGATAGTACCTAATTTTGAAGAATTCATAGCTCTGCTTGAACAAAAAGGGATCACTTATGATAAATCAGCCTTGCAGTTCTCAGTTGTTAACGGGGTAGAAACCTGTACAAAAGTCGGTGATGATTTTATTAAAATTCCCTTGCTTAAAGAACTGATAGATAAAGAAATTGAGTCGGTAAACCTTGAGCTGGAGTCCTACGAGAAGATCAAGAAGTATACTATTCTTAACCGCAGATTAACGGAAGAAACAGGTGAGATGACCCCCACCCTCAAAGTCAAGCGCAAAGTTGCACTTAGTAATTTTGCCAAAGAAATTAAAGATATTTACGACTGATGCTGCAAAACAGGGGGACAGGTTTACTGTTCCCCTGTATTATCTTTTCCCGGTCTTACAGGAACATTTGAATGGCGATTTGGGCCAGATTGGATAAGGGGGCCGGATAAACTCCTATCAAAATGGTTGCCAGCAGGCATACCCACAGAGCAAAACGGGCCGGCAATCTAATGTCTATAGTATCCTCCCGTTCACTCTCACCGATGTACATGGCTTTGGCAACCAGCAGATAATAATATACCGAAATCATGCTCATCAATAAACCGATAAAGGCCAGCCACAAATAACCTGCCTGTATAGCTCCCGAAAACAGATAGAATTTACCGGCAAAGCCAGCCATAGGTGGAATACCGGCCAGGGATAACAGACAGACGGTCATAATGGCAGCCAGCATAGGAGAACGCCTGCCAAGGGCATTGAAAGCTACCCGATCGGTACTGCCGGTATCGGTTTCTACAGCTGTAGCCACTGCAAAAGCTCCGGTAT
>JAAYCZ010000383.1 GCA_012729495.1 Syntrophomonadaceae bacterium
AACCACAGACGGCTTATGGAGAAAGAGATGAAAAGATCACGAGACATTGTTTGCATTTTCACGTTACCATGAATAAATGTATTGTACAAGCCCCATAGGGGGTTACTATTTGTCGAATTAAGAAAGTTCGCAATTTCGGGAAGCCTTTGAGATTATATGAGATGCCTCCAGGGAAACAGGCTTTCATATTATCCGTCATTGTGCTCTGAGCAAGAGGCAAGCTGGAACTGACCAACAAGGCCCTTCATAATAGAAGCTTGACTTGAAAGCTCCTCGCTGGCAGCTGCACTTTCCTCGGAGGTTGCGGAATTCATCTGGACAACTGAGGAAACCTGTTCGATCCCTTGCAAAATTTGACTGATAGCTAACGCCTGCTGTTGGGACTTCTCGGTTATCATGCTTACAATTGCGCTGACCTCGGACGTCTTTAAGGAGACATCTGAAAAATCTTCACCCGCCTTATTAACAAGTCTCTCGCCATTCTCAACTGCTTTGATGGAGCTTTCGATAAGCGCCGCTGTGTTTTTGGCAGCTTCGGAGGATTTTTGGGATAGGTTTCGGACCTCGTCTGCAACAACCGCAAAGCCCTTGCCTGCCACCCCCGATCTCGCTGCCTCAACAGCTGCGTTAAGTGCCAGAATATTTGTCTGGAAAGCAATATCGTCGATAACCTTAATGACTTTGCTGATGTTTTTTGAGGTAACCGATATTTCATCCATGGCCTGACAAGCCTGATTCATGGCCTCTATGCTGTCTACCATGATAG
The DNA here is from genome assembly GCA_012729495.1 of Syntrophomonadaceae bacterium. Lineage (GTDB taxonomy): Bacteria > Bacillota > Syntrophomonadia > Syntrophomonadales > Syntrophomonadaceae > Syntrophomonas_B. Next base: position 767 of record JAAYCZ010000383.1, read on the forward strand.
CTCCAGCCTCTTGTGTAAGACTGTTTGCCCTTTCAGAGTCTTCCGCACTTTGCTTTATTTGAGATGAGACCTCGTTTATGGTTTTGGAAAGCTCCTCAACGCTGCTTGCCTGCTCCGTTGCGCCATGAGCAAGATTTTGAGCACCCGAACTGACCTGATTTGAGCCCGCGGCAACCTGTTCAGAAACCCGGAGAATATCGAGAAGTGTGCTGGAAAGTTTGTCCCTTATGATGTTCGAGGCGACAAGAAGCTCTTTATAATTTCCAACATACTTTTCAGGGTTCTTGGAGGCAACGTTGAAATTGCCGTCTGCCATCTGGCTAAGAAGATATCTCATGTCCTGAATAACACCATTTGTGCTCAAACGAAGGTTTTCCAGACAATCTCTTAGAATATTCAATTCGGATGAGGAGGAAACAATTGTGGGTACGGGAGAAATAAAGTCTCCATTTGCCATAAGCTCTAATCTGCCGACGCATTTAGTAATAGGGACTGCAACTCTGTCTGAAAAAAGACGAGTTCCCCACGTTCCATATATTGTAAACAAAAATATAAGGCCGATGAAAAGGTAGGTTGCTTTTTTCATGAAAGCGTTAAAGTCACTTAGCGGAGCTGTAATTATCATACTCCAACCGTCAGTTCCTGTAATTGGAGAGTATGCTGTGAGTTTCTTTTCACCCTTATATTTATAGCGGCCGAATCCGGTTTCACCTGCCATTGCCTTTTTGTAAAGATCATGCAGTTCATTTAACTCAGAATCGGTCTCTGTTGACTCTCCAAGGTTTCCTTGGCCAACAACACTCTGGGCATTGTTATGTGCGATAATTGTACCGGCCTTATCTATTATGTATGCGCTACTACCATCACTCACATTTGCATGTGCGATAATGCCCGAAAGAATACTTTGAGGTTCAAATACAGCGAGTACACCACTTACCCTTGAGCTATTAGGATTACCTTCCCAAACAGGAACTGAGATAACTACCAGCATTTCGTTAAAGCCTTCAAATTTTGAGGGCACTGACAAATATGTGTTTCCCGAAGCAGCCTCTTTGAAAAAAGAAGTATTTGAATAATCTTTCCCGTCTGCTTCACATACTCCGTCCAGGGTGAAATAGCGGCAGGCTGTAAAGCCATATTCATCTTTTTTTCTGTTAAGAAAAGCTAGCCTTTCATCCTTGGTAGCTCCGTCCTCAGATAGAGCTATATCAGTCGATATTTCCCTTGATAGCTCCGCATACATTTTAAGCTCGTTTGTTGCCGCCTGAGCTACAACCGTGGCGGTATCCGGCAGCAGTTCTGAAATTGTACCGATTGTGCTCTTATTGCTCATAACCACGCCGATGGAGGCTAACACACCTGTTAGTGGGACAGTCAGCGCAAGTATGCTCAGTGCAAGTACTGTTCTAACACTTTTCATTCTTTTTACCTTGTTTTTTTCACCGCTCGTCATTACTAACACCTCTATCTTTCTTAATCT
>JAAYCZ010000039.1 GCA_012729495.1 Syntrophomonadaceae bacterium
CTGAGTGAAACTCATACCTTGGATACATTCTGCCCGCGGCAGAAAATTAAATATGGCAGCATGGGCATTCCCAGCTTTAACGAAGAGTTTAAGATCGTTGATTTTGATGATAAAAGCAGAGAACTTCCTATTGGTGAAGAAGGTGAAATCGTACTGCGCAATCCCGGTTCCATGAAAGGATATTGGAACAAACCGGAAGCAACTGCTGCCACCCTGGAGGACGGTTGGGTTCATACCGGCGATGTAGGACGTTTCGATGAAGATGGTTACCTGTACTGGCTGGGAAGAAGAAAAGAAATGATCAAGGTATCAGGATTTTCAGTTTTCCCGGAAGAAGTCGAAGCATTAGTTAACCAGCATCCTGCTGTTTTAGAAAACGCCGTAATTCCGGTTCCTGATGCCAAAAAGGGTGAAGTAATCAAAACCTTCATCGTTCTCAAAACTGAATATAAAGATAAAGTCACTGGCGAGGAAATTATCAGTTGGGCCAAAAACAGCATGTCATCCCACAAGGTGCCTAAGTATGTGGAATTCAGAGATGAACTTCCCAAGCAGGGGGTTAAGCTTTTACGTCGCATACTAAGAGATGAGGAAGAAGCAAAGAATAAATAGCAGATATTGTTTTAAGTGTTAAAATTAATTAAAACAATATTCAAGACAACGGGAGGTTTTAATCATGGATACCCCGAAAAACATCCAGGAAACAGGGGAAAATGCAGCTAAAATTCGTCCGGAACTGGCCGAGTTAATCAAACGCAATTCCTTTTTACTGGATGAAAATCGTCCCCAGGCAGTTGAGCGGCGCCATCAGAAAAACCAACGTACGGCCCGGGAAAACATTCAAGATCTCTGTGATGAAGGCAGTTTTATTGAATATGGTGCGTTGGCCATTGCTGCTCAACGGCAGCGCAGATCAACCGAAGAACTTATCGTCAAAACCCCGGCAGACGGGATGATTGCCGGCATTGGAACCGTTAACAGCAATTCCTTCGGTGAAGAAAAAGCTCGCTGCATGGTTATCGCTTACGATTACACTGTACTGGCCGGCACACAAGGTTTCTTCAATCATAAAAAAATCGACCGCATGCTGAAATTGCTGCATGAACAGCGCCTTCCGTTAATATTTTTTGCCGAAGGCGGCGGCGGCAGACCGGGTGATGTTGATGCCGAAGGAGTAATGATAGCCGGTTTGGATCTCTCAACCTTCGGCATGTTTGGAGGATTTAGCGGCAAGGCACCTATGGTGGGTATCGTTTCAGGTCCATGTTTTGCCGGCAATGCTGCCCTGCTGGGCTGCTGTGATGTAATTATCGCCGCCCGCAACGCCAATATCGGTATGGGCGGTCCGGTTATGATTGAAGGCGGCGGTCTGGGTACATTCAAACCTGAAGAAGTTGGCCCTATTGATGTACAGACTCAAAATGGCGTAGTGGATATTGAAGTTGCTGATGATGTTGAAGCGGTAGCCGCAGCCAAAAAATATATTTCCTATTTTCAGGGAAGCACGTCCGAATGGGAAGCAGGCGACCAAAACGTTTTGCGTGAATTGATCCCGGAAAACAGACGCCGGGTTTATGATGTTCGTAAAGTCATTAAAGCCATGGCCGACAAAGATTCGTTTTTGGAACTACGTCCCAAATTCGGGCCCGGTATGATAACTGGATTGATTCGTATAGAAGGCCATCCTTTTGGTGTTATTGCCAATAACTGTCGGCACATGGGCGGTGCCATTGAAGCTGAAGGGGCTGACAAGGCCGCTCGTTTGATGCAGCTGTGTAATGTGCACAATCTGCCGGTCTTGTCATTAATCGATACCCCAGGCTTTATGGTTGGGCCGGATATTGAACAAAGAGCCCAGGTTCGCCACGTATGCCGCATGTTCGTAATTGGTTCCCATTTGACTGTGCCTTATTTCAGCATTGCCCTGCGCAGGGGTTACGGTCTGGGGGCTATGGCTATGGCCCGGGGTGGTTTCCATGAGTCTTTCTTTACTGCTGCCTGGACAACCGGTGAATTCGGCGCCATGGGGCTTGAAGGTGCGGTCAAGAGCGGTTTCAAGCGTGAATTGGAAGCAATTGCTGACGAACAGGAGCGCGAAGCACTTTACAATAAGTTGGTCGACAAGTTGTATGAACGTGGCAAAGCAATCAACATGGCATCTTACCTGGAAATTGATGCGGTCATCGATCCCGCCGATACCCGCCGCTGGATTATGCGCGGTTTAAAATCAGCACCACGGCGCAAAGAAGGAGAACCTCTTCTTCCCTACGTTGATACCTGGTAAAATCACTAAATCGTATAAAAACTTTACCAAACCCCTGTCTAGAGCAATCAAGACAGGGGTTTTAATATTAAATACCTTATCTTTAATGTTTGCTGCAATTTTTTGATTGACACTAAATATTTTGCCAGGTATCAACACAAACTATATCAAAAGGAGGGATACTGTGCGCATAAGTGATCCTAATAAATTAGTCGGCAAGATCATGAAGATTCATCCCGGGCAGGATATGACAGAAATAATCGTTGATGTTGGGGATCAAGCAGTTACAGCAACCATAACTGCCGGAGCATACGGCGACATGGATTTGCACGAAGGTGATGAGGTTTTTGCCATTTTTAATTCAACTTCCGTAAGCCTGATAAAAGATCGCAAGGAGCCTCGCCGTGATTACGGTTTCTAAAAAATAACAGCCTTTTCGGATATTAGGTTCCGGGAAAGGCTGTTTATTTTTTTAAAAATTTAAAAATGTTAAAATATTGTAAAAAAATTATAATTAATTTAAACTGTTAATTAATACTGTTATTATTAAGGAGGGTATTTAATGGATATCAATAAAGTAGCTGTTTTGGGTGCAGGTACAATGGGAATGGGTATTGCCTGGGCTTTTGCCGGGGCAGGTAAAAAGGTAGTCCTTTATGACATCAAAAAGGAGTTTTCTGACAAAGCCCTGGAAAGAATCGGCAAAGGTCTGGCCAAAGCTGAAGAAAAAGGTCAGGTACCAGCCGGAGCCAAAGATTTTGTTACGGGAAATATTACTCCCACCGGTACTATTGAGGATATCAAAGATATAGATTTCGTGGTTGAATCCGTATTCGAAAATATGGATGTCAAAAAGAGTCTCTATGCTGAATTGGATAGGATATTGCCCCCTGAAGTCATTATAGCTACCAATACTTCCTCTCTTTCCATAACCGAAATCGCAGCTATTACAAAAAGAGCCGACAAAGTCGTTGGCATGCATTTCTTTAATCCCGCCAACATTATGGCTTTGATCGAAGTAATTCCAGCTCTGCAGACTTCTGATGAAACCCTCGCCGTTACCATGGAACTTAGTAAAGCCATCGGCAAAAAGCCAATCAAGGTTAAAGAAGGTCCTGGTTTCGTCGTCAATCGTATCCTGATCCCCGGTATGAACGAAGCTGCCTTCATTCTGTATGAAGGTCTGGCAACGGTAGAAGACATCGACAAGGCTATGAAACTGGGTGCCGGCTGGCCGATGGGTCCCTTTACCCTGGCCGATATGGTCGGAATCGATATCTCATTGGCGGTATGCAATACCCTGTTTAGCGAAACCGGTGATTCCAAATATCGTCCCGCTCCCATCCTCAAACAAATGGTACGGGCAGGCTATCTGGGCAGAAAAACCGGCCGCGGTTTTTATGACTACAGCGCC
>JAAYCZ010000355.1 GCA_012729495.1 Syntrophomonadaceae bacterium
CAATTGACCAGCCTGCCATCATTACCGAACAGCCTGACGCATTTGTACTGCTATAGCAACCAATTGACCAGCCTGCCAACCTTACCTGATAACTTGGCAAGCTTGTGCTGCTATAGCAACCAATTAACCAGTTTGCCAATCCTACCTGATAACTTGGCAGACTTGCGCTGCTATAGTAACCAATTGACCAGCCTGCCGGAATTACCGAACAGATTGACGCATTTGTACTGCTATAACAACCAATTGAGCAGTCTGCCGGAATTACCAAACAGACTGGGATATTTATACTGCTATAACAACCAATTGACCAGCCTGCCAGAATTACCGAACAGATTTTTTATACGATTGCATTGTTACAATAATTTCGTTAATGTTTTTGATGGTGCAATAAAAACATATCTGGATGACATTCCAGCCAGTTATAAAACCATAACTCCCCAGTACAGATACGGCTATACCGGTGCAGATATTGAAATGAGCATAGCCGAGACTAGAAAGTTGGCCGAGAGTGATATAGCGCTACAGGAGAGTTCGGACGGAACAATATGGAGTTATGTAGCAGACGCAACAATCAGTGACTTTACTTTCAGCAGTTCCGATGATGCGGTGGCAACGGTGAACAGTAGTGGACTGATAACGGCCAACGCAAGCGGGATCTGCACGATCTATGCGAAGTATGGCAACATAGATTCCGATTTCACGGTAGTAACTATTACAGTAACGGTAAAATAAAACTTTGAATTAGGTGAAGTTCTTTTACACAAAGTTGACCAGGGTGATTCACTGATAATTATAAGCGGGAGCTTTTTAACTCCCGCTAAATATATTTTATATTATATTTTCTTTGACTACATTCTTCTCATCAGACCGGCTACCTTGCCGAGAATGTTTACTTCCTTGGCAATGATTGGATCCATGGCACTGTTTTCCGGCTGCAGACGGATATGATCGGGCATTTTATAATAACGTTTTACAGTAGCCTCGTCCTCCAGCAGTGCCACCACAATTTCTCCGTTGGACGCATCCCGTTGTTCGTGAACGATGACGTAATCGTTATCAAAAATGCCGGCCTCGATCATGCTATCACCCTGCACCTTTAAAATATAATAATTTCCCTGGCCAAGCAGATCGACTGGTACGGCCATGTAATTTTCGATATTTTCCTGGGCCAGGATAGGACTACCGGCAGCTACTTTGCCCAGTACCGGGATCTGGCGGATGCTCATTTCCAGGTTGGGAGCTTCCTCATTGTTGTTGATCACGATAGCGCGGGGGCGGGCCGGATCCCGACGGATAAAACCCTGTTCCTCCAGCTGAACCAGGTACATATGTACGGTGGAACTGGACTTCAGACCGACAGCTTTGCCGATATCGCGTACCGACGGGGGATAACCATGTTCTTTGCAATAATCCTGAATATATTCAAACACCATGCGCGGACGCTTTTTTAAAGTATCAAGCTTTTCCATATCATCCCTCCTGGTTTTTGTTAAATTATAACACATGTTCTATAAAAAACAATTGTTCTAAGTAAAAAAGTATAATAAATTTTCGAGACACTAATATGTCATGGGAATCGAGTAATCGACAATAATGGGGACATTAACCCTTAAGGTTTGTCCCCATTTCTTTGACCGTTTATCAAGGACTTAATGATGGCTTGTGTTAAGCGTATTTTGTTTGGTTTGCTTACGTATTTGCTAATCTGACGGTTCCGGGTGCCAGAAACTGTTGGGATCAACATTTTCAATACTGCTGAGGATGCGGCGCCGGGCCCCGGGATAACGGGTTTCAATATCTGCGATGAGGGCTTTGATTTCTTCGCGTTTGGTAAAGCCGTCTACCGGACATCGGTTTTCTGCAGACGTAAAACCCATGGCGGCGCTGAAATTTTTGATATCATTTTCGGATACGAGAATCATAGGTCTTATAACCGTAATGTCGATCCGGTCCAGATAGGTAACCGGTTTAAAAAGGTGATAGCGGCCTTCAAAAATCATGGACAAGAAAAGTGTATCGACGGCATCATCGGCATGGTGTCCAAGGGCAACCTTGTTGCATCCCTGGTTTTTGGCCACCCGGTTCAAAGCCCCGCGGCGCAAGTTGGAACAAAGCGAGCAGGGGTTTTTCTCCTGACGAACATCAAAAACAACCGCTGCGATATTGGTTTTTTCTATCAGCAGCGGCAGGCTTAACTCATCGCATATTGTCTGCAAACCGCTGATATCATTGCCCAGGCCCAGATCAAGATAAATCGGCACCAGGGAAAATTTGAGAGGAGTATACTTCTGCAGCATGCAGAGAAAATAAAGCAGGGCGGTACTGTCTTTACCGCCCGATAAACCCACCGCGATGCGGTCGCTGTCTTCCACCATTTTGTACTTCAAATTGGCGCGGCGAACATCGCGAAATATTCTCTTGGTAATTCCCTTACTCATCACTGTGCTTTTCCCTGGGCAGTTAAAGCCTTGGCTTTCCCGTAGCTGCGGCTGAGCAGAACCACGGGATGAACTACTTCCGCCTGCCATTTGCTGCGGCTTACACCATAACGCAGCTGCATGGTGCAGCTGGGGCAGCAGGTGGCAATTTTGCTGGCGCCGGTGAGCATGGCGTTATCCATCTTCCGATCCAGGATCTTCATAGAGATGTCATAGTGGGTCAGGCTGTAGGTTCCTGATCCGCCGCAGCAGCGGTTGGCTTCCTTCATTTCCACCAGTTCCACCCCGGGAATGCGGCGCAGCAATTCGCGCGGCTGTTCTTTGATACCCTGGGCGTTGGCCAGATGACAGGGATCATGATAGGTTACTTTTATTTTTTTGGCTTTTTCATTGGCTGGCGGCTGCACGTCCAGTACATCGATGAGGAATTTGGTCAGATCCATGACCTTTTCCGCGAAGGCAAAGGCCTGGTCTTCAATTTTCAGACCGCCCAGCAGAAACTCCATGTTTTTACGGGACAGGGCCGAGGAACAGGAGGCGCAGTCAGTAATTATATAGTCAAAATCGTAGGCATTAAAGATTTTTACGTTATGGGCCGCCAATTCCCGGGCGGTTTCTATTTTGCCGTTGGCAATCTGGGGCAGTCCGCAGCACCTGGTGTCTTTGGGGATAATGACCTCGCAGCCGTTGCGGGTCAGTACATCCACTGTCGCTTTGGCTACTTCAGGATTAAACAGATTGGTAGCACAGCCCAGGAAATATCCTACCGTATAACGTTTTTCTCCGCGCGCAGGATTGACTTCGGCCAGTTCGCTGCGGGCCGGGAAATAGGGGACTGAACTTAATATTCTTTCCGCTTTGGGCAAATCCCCGGGCAGCAATTTGGTTATGCCCAGGTTGCGGCCCAGCTTCTGCAGACCGGTCTTCTGTGCCAGCCACATAAAGCGTACTGAGGTTTTCAGCATACCGGGACGGGTCCACATCGTATCAAAAATAAGTTCTTTGCTCATGGAGGGGTTTTTTTCATAAATATAGGAACGCGCAGCGGCGTTGAGTTCATGAATATCAATGCCGGAAGGGCAGGCCACTGAACATGATTCGCACATCAGACAGTTGCCGAGCCGGTCATACACATCCTGGGACGGCTGCACCACGCCGTTGCGCAGCATGCCGACCATAAATACATGGCCGCGCGGGGCAGCGGTTTCATTGCCGATTTCAGCAAAAGTAGGGCAAACACTGCGGCACTTACCGCAGCGGACACATTTCATAATTTGTTCTTTTACGGGTGGTAACTCTTTAAATTCCATCAGTATTCTTCCTTCCTGGAGGTATCCAGCCAAGGGGACGGTTCTTCTGGCTGGTTTTGGATTTCTTTATACCAGCCAGAAGAACCGTCCCCTTGGCTGCTTGGCTGGCATAAACTTCATTAAAACAGTTTGCCCGGGTTCATGATGCCTTTGGGATCGAAGGCTTGCTTAATTCTCTTCATATATTCAACTGCCTGGCCGTGCTCTAGTTCAGCATATTTGCGTCGTACTGCGCCGACACCGTGTTCGCCCGTGGTTGATCCATTCATTTCAATGGCCAGGAGGTGAATCTCATCCACCAGTTTCAGGACTCTTTCCACTTCTTCCGGGATTTCGGGGTTGATTACCGGGGCGGTGTGGACGTTGCCGTCGCCTATATGTCCATAATTAACAACTTGAATACCATGTTTAGCAGCCAACTGGCGGATGGCACGCAACGTATCGGCAACCTTGGCCAGGGGGACGCTGATGTCTTCACCGGCAAAAACTCTGGTACCGTCGGTTCTCACCCGGGAAGCGGCGGAAGCGGTTACACTGCGGCCTTCCCACAATTGGGCCATACGTTTTTTATCGGTGGACCATTCCACCACCCGGGCTCTGCGCCCGGCAATTTCTTTGATCTGTTCGCCTTCATATTCAACGCTGGGAAGATTGCCGTCTACTTCAAATAGTAAAATTGCTTCGCATTCAGGCAGATTGATTTCCGGCTTAAACTCATTTACAGCCTTGATGGCGGAGCTGTCCAATATCTCAATCCCGGAGGGCAGCAGGCCACCCTGATAAATATCCAGCACCGTTGCCGGAGCATCATCGAGATTATCAAACACAGCCATGGCAATGCCGCGGGCCTTGGGTTTAGGCCAGACCCGCAGACGGATCTGGGTTACGATCCCTAATACGCCTTCGGAACCGATCATCAGCTTGGTCAGATTAAGTCCGGAGACGTTTTTGATACAACGGGCCTTTATACCGCCGGTATAGATGATCTCGCCCGTCGGGGTTACGACTTCCAGCCCCAGGATATATTGCTCGGTAGTTCCGTATTTGACTGCCCGCAAGCCGCTGGCATTGTTGGCCACCATGCCGCCCACCGTACACATCTGACTGCTGCCGGGATCGGGCGGGAAGAAGAGGTTGGATTTTTCCAGTTCTTCATTTAACTTGGCATGAATAACGCCAGGTCTTACGATGACCTGCATATTTTTAGCATCTATCTCCACGATTTCATCCCAGGTGGACAGATCCAGAACGATTCCGCCTTCAATTGCGATACAGCCTCCGGTTTCACCGGTGCCGGCACCGCGGGGGATGATATTGATATTATTTTCATGGGCAAAACGTACCACCTGCTGCACATCTTCGGTGCTTTTCGGAAAGACCACCGCATAGGGGTCGGCAGGTTCCATCTGGGTTAAAAAGGAACTGTCATAGGAATAATACATCAAGTCCAACGCTTCCGTTAAAACCTTATCTTTGCCCAGCATTTTCACCAGTTCTTTTCTGATGGCTGCGGAATCCATAAAGTCACTCCTTTAAAGCAATAATCATCTGCTTGTTTATTTCGATATTATATCATAAACGTGGGAATTACCTTATGTAAAGTTTGGAACGGCGAATTAATTTAGCAAGTTAAAAATGTCCCCCCAAACGGGTAAAATAATACGTAGAGGTTTATGCTTTAGCTTAGCGCACCCTTCGGGTACTACATATGTGTTCTAACCCTTTGTGTTAAGAACACCAGTAAGGTAGCCCGTGGGAAGGCGGCAGCCGTGCGACGGAACATAACGTGGTAATAATAACTACAGGCTTAGCAGAAAAAACGACCACGGATTAATTGATAATCGGCTTTAACAAGGCTCACGAGAAAACAGATGAGAGATGATAATACAAATCTAATGAGTCAAGAGACCGCCCCCCAAGCGGGCTAATGCATAAACCTCAGAAAGAAGAATCGTCACCAGGCTGATAATAAATATAAGACCAGCCACAAGAACCGTCCCCTTGGCTGGGAACCGTCCCCTTGGCTGGTAATGATTATATTATAATAAGCGGATACTTACGGTATAATGGATAAATAAATATAGAAACGGCAGGTAGAGGATCGTGATCAAATTAGCTTATGGCCGTGGTCATTTACAGTTGCAGTTGAAGGATGAAAATCTGGCTGCCATACTAGAGCCCCATCATATTAAGGGCAACGGCGGTGGCATGGAAATAGTGGAAGCGTCTCTGGCTCATCCCATCCAAAGCCCATCCCTGCAGGAAATCATTGCCGCCAAAAATGCCCGTAATGCGGTTATCGTAGTTAATGACATCACCCGTCCTACGCCCTATAAATTAATTTTGCCGCCTTTGCTAAAAGAAATTGAAGCAGCTGGTATTCCTGAGCAACAAATTACCCTGGTGGTTGCTACCGGTATCCACCGGGCTCATACGCAGGAAGACAACCTGGCTATTTTTGGGGCGGAGATATGCCATAAATACCGGATCGAAAATCATGACTGCGACAACAATTTGATTTCTCTGGGTACTTTGTCCAATGGAATGGAACTGATTATCAACCGTACCGTGGCGCAGGCCGATTTACTGATTACCACCGGGGTGGTGGGGCTGCATTATTTCGCCGGTTATTCCGGGGGGAGAAAATCAATTCTGCCGGGCGTTGCAGCCCGTGCGGTCATCGAAGCCAATCATAAAATGATGAATGACCCCCGTGCCCGCCTGGGCAATTACGAAGACAATCCGGTCAGTGATTTGATGCTGGAAGCAGCCCGCAGAACCGGGGTTGATTTTATCGTTAATGTGGTCCTCCATAGTCATTATGAAATTGCCTTTTGTGCCAGCGGTGATGTGGAAGCGGCCTGGCTGGAGGCGGTGCGATTTGCGGAGCAGGTGAGTATTTTAACCATAGATGCGCCGGCAGATATAGTCATTGCCAGCTGTGGGGGATATCCCAAGGATATTAACATGTATCAAGCTCAGAAGGCCCTGGATGCAGCAGTCCTGGCCGTAAAGCCGGGCGGTACGATCATTTTGGCGGCGGAATGTGAAGAAGGCCTGGGTGAAGAAAAGTTTGCCGATTGGATTGATGCAGCTTCCTGCCCGCAGGATATCGTGGACAGGTTCAACCGAAAATTTGAGCTGGGCGGGCACAAGGCCTTCGCCATCTGCAGGATTTTGGAACAGGCGGAAATCTTATTGCTGAGTTCGCTGACTGACCAGCAGACGGAAGATATGTTCATGTTGCCAGCTCAGTCTTTGGATGCAGCGCTTGAGCATGCTTTCCTGCGCCACGGAGGGCAGGCAAAAGTCATCGTCATGCCGGAAGCATCTAAAATTGCAGTCAAACTCAACAAAGGTGAATAAATTATATTAATTTCCATAAAAATTTATATAGAAGCCTTGTTTAGCGACAATGCCTGGACAGGGTTTCACAATATATATTGTAAGGAGATCTTTATGTTTGCTGAATTGCTTCAACAGCTTCCGGCTGAAGTTTTGCGAGAAAACGAACCCATGCAAAATCACACCAGTTTTAAAATTGGCGGGCCGGCCGATCTTTTGGTCACCCCCGGCAGCATTGAGGAAATAAAACGGGTGGTAACGTATTGTCATAAACATCATATCCCCCTGTTGGTGATCGGGCGGGGCAGCAATTTGCTGGTCAGGGACAAAGGGATTCGCGGAGTAGTGATGAAATTGGCTTCCAATTTTCAGGAATTTCTCTTGGAAGGAAACCAAATCCAAGCCCAGGCGGGAATCAGTCTGTCTGAACTGGCTCAGAATGCGGCCGCGGCTTCTCTGCAGGGACTTGAATTTGCGGAAGGAATACCCGGCAGTCTGGGCGGTGCAGTAGTCATGAACGCCGGTGCCTATGACGGAGAGATGAGCGATGTGATCATTGAGGTTCAGGCCATTATGGAAACGGGTGAAATCAAACTGTTTAAAGCGGAGGAACTCAATTATTCCTACCGCCGCAGCATATTACAGGAGATTCCCGGTTATGTTCTGACCGCTCGCATGCAGCTTAAAAGCGGAGATAAAAACGAAATAACTGCCCGTATGCGGGAATACGCCCGGCGGCGGGCGGAAAAACAACCTCTGGAGATTCCCAGCGCGGGTAGTACGTTTAAAAGACCGGATGGTCATTATGTCGGACCTATGATCGAAGAACTGGGTTTGAAAGGGTTTACGCTTGGCGGAGCGCAGATATCTGACAAACATGCCGGTTTTATTGTCAACCGGGGCGGGGCAAGTGCAGCTGATGTATTGGATCTTATTGCCCTGGTGCAGACGCGGGTTAAGGAAAAGTACGGCCTCGATCTGCAGCCTGAGGTTCGTATCGTAGGCGAGGAGTAACGGGGCGGGGAGAAGGAAAAAGTTTTGCAATCAATCTTGTTAACTACGCTAAATGCCAAATATATCCACAGTTCACTGGCGCTGCGATATCTGCAGGCATATTGTCGGGTGCACAGCGGCCTTGTCTTGAATATCAGGGAGTTTACGATAAACGAAGCCCGGGAAGACATCATGGCCGCTATTTATCTGTTGCAGCCGCAGATTTTATGCTTTTCCTGTTATATATGGAACATCACGCCGATTTTGGATTTAGTTATGGATTTCAAAAAAATATCCCCCCAAACCGTAATTATACTTGGAGGGCCGGAAGTTTCATATGACGCAGAGTCGCTGCTGCAGGCTAATCCTGCCATTGATTATATCATCCGTGGCGAAGGAGAAGCTACGCTGCAGGAATTATTGCTGGCCTTAACCGAAGAAGGTTCAGTTAATCAGATTGAGGGGATATCATACCGTCAGGACGGTGTGGTTTGCCGTAATCAGGATCGTCCTTTGCTCAAGGATTTGGACGCCATTCCCTTTCCTTACCCGGCAGATATGCAGGACTTTCGCGATAAAATCGTCTACTATGAAAGTTCGCGGGGCTGTCCCTACAATTGCAGTTACTGCCTTTCCTCCACCCAGCACGGGGTTAGGTTTTTTTCTCTGCCCCGGGTTAAAAAGGATTTGGCGTTTCTGGCGCAACAAGGTATCAGGGAAATTAAATTTGTTGATCGTACTTTCAATTGCCACGAAGAGCGGGCTATGGAGATCATGCGCTGGATAATCGGGCTTGAAACCAAAACCCAGTTTCATTTTGAAATGGAAGCGTCCACCTTGACGGCGCGGATGATGGATTTTATGGCTACAATGCCGGCGGGAAAATTTAATTTGGAAATCGGGATACAATCAACTCATGTGCCATCTTTGCAGGCGGTAAACCGAAGATCTGACTGGGGCAAGGCCAGGGACAATATCACCCGGCTAAAATCATTTCACAATTTTCATATCCATCTGGATCTCATCGCCGGCCTGCCTTTTGAAACTTATCGTAACTTTGCCGGTTCATTTAATGACGTATATAAGCTCCAGCCTGACGTTTTGCAGCTGGGTTTTTTAAAAATGTTAAAAGGTTCAAACATACGGGAAACGGCTCCCGAGCATACTTATATATTTCAGGAACAGCCGCCTTACAAGGTTTTGGCCAACCGCTATATCAATTTTGCGGAAATGATTAAACTTGAGAGAATCGAATCCCTACTGGATATTTATTATAATTCTGCTGACATGATGCAAAGTATTGCATATATTATCAATAGGATATATAACGATGATGCTTTTCATTTTTTTGAAACATTGGCATCATACTGGCAGGCGCAGGGATATTTTGCGCGGGGGCACAAAAAGGAATTTTATTATCAATATCTGCTTGAGTTTGTGCGCACCTGTCACCCTGATCATACGGAGATTATTAATGATTTACTGAAATATGATTTTATCATGAATAATCGCACCCGCCTGCCGGACTGCTTTTATTCCTATAATCCCGACAAATTTAGCCAGGAAATATACAGCTACATAAAGGATGAAAATTTCCGTAGCCTGTATCTGGCGGATAGACTGGAGCAAAGTAATCGTGAAATCAGGAAAAATATGCATCTGGAGTATTTCCGTCATGACCCGGAAACAGCAGTATTCAGCCCTTCCCTGATCAAGATGATTTTTATTTATAATCCGGTCAAGCGCAAAGTGGTGCGAAAAATCAGGGTTTGAATAAAGGGAAGCGACAAAATAGTTTTTTTACAGTAGAATTGTAAAGAGAATATTTCAATCTCAGAATAGTTTGTTTCATTTTTACTTATATCACGGGGATGGGAGTTTATTAAATGAATCATAACGAGATTGTCGCGCGTGAAGGGTGGATATTTATTGCCTTCTTTTTAGGCGCAGCAGCAGCTCTGTATTATTTTACCGGATATTGGGGAGCCGTGCCGGCAATTATCCTGGCTTTATTCTGTACCTATTTCTTTCGTAATCCTGAACGTACTGCCAGTGAAGAGGAGGCGATCGTGGTATCGCCAGCTGACGGACGTATCATGGATATTGAAGAAGTAGCTGAAGATCGCTTTATTCACGGCCAGGCCATCAGAGTAAGAATATTTCTTAGTTTGTTTAATGTTCACATTAACCGCAACCCGGTTGATGCTGAAGTCGTATGGGTACAGAAAATCGGCAGCAAGTACCTGCCGGCCTACAAACCCGAAGCCGGTACCTACAATGTACGTAATTATCTGGGCTTAGACGCCAACGGACAGAAAATATTGCTGGTGCAAATAACCGGACTTGTCGCCCGTCGTCTGGTATGTTGGGTCAGCCCCGGAGACCGGTTGCAGCGGGGTGAGCGCTTCGGACTTATTCGTTTCGGATCTTGTGTGGAACTGTACCTGCCGACTGATGTTGACCTCAAGGTCAAGGCCGGCGATAAGGTGAAGGGAGGGGAAACGGATATTGCTAAACTACCTCAATAAAAGTTATGCCAATACAATTACCCTGTTGAATATTATTTTTGGCTCATTGTCACTCATATACACCATGCATGGGTATTTCACCACCGCAGCAGTTTTCATTATTCTGGCTGGGGTGATGGACGGACTAGACGGCAAGGTTGCCAGAAGGCTTGATATTATGTCTTTATTCGGGAAAGAACTGGACTCACTGTGCGATTTGGTATCATTTGGAGTGGCTCCGGCGATGCTGATCTATATGCAGGTTTTAGATCCCTTTGTTTATTCCCTGGGAGTCATTGCTGCAGTTTTTTATATTGTTTGCGGGGCTTTCAGGTTGGCTCGTTTTAATGTTTTAAATATCAGCGATCATTTTGTGGGTATTCCTATTACTATGGCCGGCGGCATTTTGGCAATAATTTCTTTGCTGGCAGCCTGGATACCGAGCAATTTGATTTTGGTTATTTTATTATTGCTGGCCGTAATGATGGTCGGTAATTTTAAAGTACCCAAGTTTTGATTTATCGAAAACAGTTCGGATAATATTTAAAATTATTTGGAGGAAGAAGCAGGCATGGCATTACCTGATCTGGATTTTTTAAAGCAGCGCAAACAGGGGATTCTGGGTGAGGATCAATCATTTCGGTCGGCAGTATTCATGCCTTTGGTGGAACTGAAAGGTGAGTCCTATGTACTGTTTGAGAAAAGAGCGGCTGATTTAAAGGTTCAGCCCGGAGAGATTTGCTTTCCCGGTGGCGCCATCGACCGCAAGGACTCCAGTCCGGCTCAGGCCGCGATACGTGAGACAAGTGAAGAGTTAAGGATTATCCGGGAAGATATCGAGTTGATTGCCCCGCTTGATATCATGGTTAGTCCTTTTAATGCTATCGTTTATCCATTCGTGGGCTTTATTCACAATCCACAGAATATTTCCTGCAATCCCAGTGAAGTTGACGAAATATTTTACGTACCCCTGCAGCATCTAATGGATCAGGATCCGTTAAAATATGTCATAAATCTGTCCGTACAAATGCCGGAAGATTATCCCTATGAACTGGTTCCGGGAGGTAAAAATTATCCTTATCGTATGGGTAAAATGCCCCAACAGTTTTACTTCTGGGAGGATCGCATCATATGGGGCTTGACCGCCCGCATTTTGCATCATTTCCTCAATTTGCTGGGTTCAAAATA
>JAAYCZ010000356.1 GCA_012729495.1 Syntrophomonadaceae bacterium
ATTCATAAGCATACCGAGGCCCAGCCAGACCATAACATCCTGTCCGCTTAAGTTGATCGGCAGCCTGGCAACCATTATCCAGGTTACAAGGGCAGTCACCAGCAGGGGTATAAACAAGATTATAAGGCCGGCCAGTATATGCGTATGATAGAGCGTCTCCCGTTTGACGGGCAAGGAATGCATCATATCTGCCGCTTTGCCGGACTGCAAATAGCGCAGCAGCAACAGCCCGGCCAGTACCGGAACCACCATGACAAAAAAAGCCGAAACACCATCAAAGGCCAGTACCCGGGAGTAATTTATATATGAATTGATATTATTCAGTGAATTGTGGTACATAAAATAAAGGTTGGTCGGGACAGTAAAGAGCAATCCAAATAAATATACAACGCCGACCCAGGCGTAGCTTTTACAATCATTGAGCAATATCGCACCGCTAACTAATGAGGTTTTTGATTTCATAGCCGTTATCCCCCATTTCATAAATAAATATCTCCTCCAGGGTGAGGGGCAGGATATCCATAATTGCCGGTTGGAAGGCCTGCAGGCGCCCGGTTATTTCCTCATAGGCACCCCGGACAATTAAAATCAGAACGCTGCCGCGTCTTTCCTGATGCAAAACCGACATCCCGGTAAGCAGCTCCGGGGGTATATCTTCACTGAAGGCCAGCTGAATTTTATGTATATCCGCTTTCAGATCATCAAGATCCTGCTGTACCAACAATTTACCCCGGTGCAAAATACCGATATAATCACAGATATCCTCCAGCTCCCGCAAATTGTGGGATGAAATGATAACACTCATATCTTTTTCCGCCACATCCTGAATGACGAGGCTTTTAACTTTTTGCCGCATCACCGGATCCAGTCCGTCCAGGGGCTCATCCAGTATCATCACCTCCGGCTGTACGGAAAGTCCCATCCAGAACGCCAGCTGACGCTGCATGCCTTTGGACAGGGTACGGATTCGGTGCTTGCCGTCGATATTAAATACCGGCTGCAGCTTTTCATAACGTTCCTGGCTCCAGCGCGGGTAGATCCGGGCATGAAACTGCGCCAGGTCGTTTACGGTATGATTGGGAAAACAATAAAGGTAGTCAGGGATAAAAACACTGCGCATTTTGATGGAGTTATTTTCATATACAGGCCGGCAGTCAATCATGACCTTGCCTGCATCCGGTTTATAAATACCGGCCAGGATTTTTAACAATGTAGTTTTACCGGCGCCGTTGGAGCCAACCAGACCATAAATAGAGCCTTTCTGTACTGACAGGCTGACCTCATTCAGAGCTTGCAGGGCGGCAAAACTTTTACTGACACCGCTTACTTCAATCATTGACAGTACCCCCTTTACTTTTGACTAAACATGATTGAACCAGATTATCAATTTGCTGAGCCGACCTGCCCAGGAAAATCATCTCCGCAATGATGCGTTCAAGGTCTTTTTCCAGACTTTGCAGACGTGCAGTATTATTTTCCGGCACGGCAGCTTTCACGAAACTGCCTTTGCCCGGCAGTGAATAGATATAACCGCGATATTCAAGTTCCCGATAAGCCTTTTGAACCGTATTGGGATTCACCGTTAATTCACTGGCCAAAACCCGTACCGCAGGCAATTGTTCATCCGCCTTAAGCACATTGTTAACAATGAGGTCTTTAATTTTTTCCACCAGCTGCTCATAGATAGGAGCCCGACTGCGTAAATCAAGTTCAAACATAAGTACCCCCCTTTCTTAAAAACTGTACTATAACAATTAATACAGTTAGTACGCTTTTATATTAAAACTATTTTTTACCAATGTAAAGAGAAATTTAAAAAATTTATCCAATTTCTATATAGCACAGGTAAAATTGCAAAAAGGCAGAAGCAACCCGGTATCCGACCAGGGCTATGCCATTTCGCAAAAACGTCGGCTAACAGTTCCGCTGTAATTGCCTGGAAACAACATGCCAGCCTGCATATAAAGATGCATTTGCAGGCGGAAAATAATATAATATAGATTACTAAAAATCTTAGGAAAATATAAATTTTGAGGTGTAATTATGAAATTGTGGAGCGGTCGATTCACCAAACAGACCGATAAATTAACCGAGGACTTCAATGCCTCCATCGCCTTTGACAGCCGTATGTATACTCAGGATATCCGCGGAAGCATAGCGCATGCCTCCATGCTGGCCAAACAGGGTATTATCAGCTTTGCGGAAGGGGAACAAATCATCGCCGCACTCAAAGAAATAGAGCAGGAAATAGCCGATGGCCGGCTCGAGTTTATTGTCGACGCCGAAGACGTGCATATGAATATAGAAACATTCCTGACCGCCAAAATCGGTGACGTAGGCAAGAAACTTCATACCGCGCGCAGCCGCAATGACCAAGTGGCGCTTGATATACGAATGTATTTGAACGATGAAATAGACAACATCCGTGAGTTGCTGCTGGAAACGGAAGCGGCTCTGCTGCAGGTCAGCAGCGAGCATTTGGAAACCATCATGCCCGGCTATACCCATCTGCAAAAGGCCCAGCCCATCACCCTGGCCCATCACTTGATGGCCTATTTTGAGATGCTGCGCCGCGATGTGGAGCGCTTGGATGACTGCCGTAAAAGAGTGCTGGCCATGCCCCTCGGTTCCGGTGCTCTGGCAGCGACCGGATTCAATCTTGACCGTGACTGCGTGCGTGAACAGCTGGGATTTGATTATCTTACCCGCAACAGCCTGGATGGAGTCAGCGACCGTGACTTTGCCATCGAATTCTGCAGTTTCGCCAGCATATTGATGATGCATCTATCCCGTTTCTCCGAGGAAATCATCCTCTGGTCCAGTGACGAATTCTCCTTTGTACAACTGGACGACGGATTCTCCACCGGTTCCAGCATCATGCCGCAGAAGAAGAATCCTGATATAGCTGAGCTGGTGCGCGGCAAGACCGGCCGCGTTTACGGCGATCTGGTTACCCTGCTGACGGTGATGAAATCGCTGCCCCTGGCCTATAACAAAGACATGCAGGAAGACAAGGAAGCCCTGTTTGATGCTATTGATACCGTTAAAAAATGCCTGTTGGTTTTCGCTCCCATGTTAAAAACCTGCCGTTTTCAAAAGGAAAACATGGCGGCCGGGGCCCGGCGCGGATTTACCAATGCTACCGACCTGGCTGATTATCTGGTCAGCAAAGGACTGCCTTTCCGCGATGCCCATGCGGTAGTCGGACAGGCAGTACTATATTGCATTGAACAGCAAAAAGTGCTGGAAGAGATGGAGCTGGCAACCTTCAAAACATTTTCTGACCGGATCGAAGCAGATGTCTACGAGCATCTGGATATAATGAACTGCGTGGCCAAACGCAGCATCCCCGGCGGACCGGCGCCGGAAACAGTAAAAAAAGCACAGCTTGAAGCCGCCCAATGGCTGGAAAGGATGCAAGATGTTCATAAGTAAATTTGATTCTATAAATGGAAAACCCGATGAGGATCAGATCCAGACCTGGGTCGAAGGCTATTTCCAGAACATGGTCATGATACTAAACAGTTTTTTCGTTCATGTAAGCGCGGCTGAAGCCGTGGAACGCATGGCCGCCGTACCCTTTGCCCAGTTGGTTACAGAAGAACTGGAAGGCGAAAGCGAAGCTATCATCAGTCTGGCGGTGGAAATCATCAACGAACTGGCCGCCACCGAACTGGAATTTATGCGTGCCTACATTTGATCGCGGGACTGAAAAATGAAGAGCCGGCAGAAGAAGGGGTAGAATAAACGTGATTTTCCCGCCAGCAACGTCGGCGGCAACATACAGGCAAGCAAGTCCGCATACTCCTAATCTTGACGGAAGAGCTTAATCTTGATATTATTTATCATGGCTCAGGCAATAACTCGGGGTCAGCCCCCGAGTTATTTTAACCATAATGCCGATGTGGCTC
>JAAYCZ010000357.1 GCA_012729495.1 Syntrophomonadaceae bacterium
AATTTAAAGGAGTAAACAGTTATGAACACTGAAGCCGTAAGTAATTATTTAATCGGCTGGTTAAGAGAAAAAGTAATTGCCGCAGGCTGCCAAGGCCTTATCTTAGGGATAAGCGGCGGAATTGATTCCGCCGTAGCCGCGGCCCTGGCCAAGCGGGCTTTCCCGGACAGCTGTATGGGCTTGATCATGCCTTGTGAGAGCAGTGCCGAAGATCTCCAGGATGGTCTGCTGCTGGTGGAGAGTCTGGGTATGCACTATCACATAATCAACCTGGATGATGCCTATCGTGCTTTGTTAAAGGAATTGGGGTATGCTGTTGACTTGCCGGAAGCAGGCGCCGGACTGATTCGGGCCAATATTAAGCCCCGGCTCAGAATGACTGCGCTTTATTATGTTGCCCAGGCCCAACAGTTTCTGGTCGTGGGTACCAGCAACAAAAGTGAACTAACCGTGGGTTATTCAACCAAACACGGTGACAGCGGAGTGGATCTGCAGATTCTGGGCGATTTACGTAAAGAACAGGTTTATGAACTGGCCCGATACTTGAACATACCTGAACGGCTGATCAGCAAAGCTCCTTCCGCAGGTTTGTGGACAGGACAGACGGACGAAGGCGAAATGGGTTTTACGTACCGGGAACTGGATGATTATATCCGTACCGGAGAGGGTGAGCCGCACTTGGTGGCAAGGATACAGTCCATGTTTAAGAAAAGTGAGCATAAACGTACTGTGCCGTCCGTGGCTGTACTGCCAAAAGGACTGGGGGAATGAGTGAATGAACAGCCGGAAGAGAAATGTACTGATTAGGATGATTGCTGCCTTGGCCATTTTCGTCTATGTTGGTTATCTTGCCTGGCCAATGCTGCCCCATTTTGATTTTGCGGTTATCGTCGGCTTTGTGCTGCTGTATTTCGTCTGGCAGCTCGTATCGGAAATATGGATATACAAGGATCCCGATGATTACGTGGTCGAGGATGATGACCAGAAAAGCTATCTGTTTTTGCAAATTTCATTCATGTTGGCTTTATTATTTGCTACAATTGATTTTATAGAATGGCACATTACCCGCAATCCAAACTGGGAACCGGCGATTATTTTTGCGGGACTGGGATTGTTTATTATTTCTTGTTTCGTGCGCTGGTGGGGATTTAACTCGCTGGGCCGATATTTTAATCCCCGGGTGGCAGTGTATTCAAAGCACCAATTGATAACCCAAGGTGCTTATAAAAAAATCAGACACCCTTTGTACCTGGGTTCGCTGCTGAGTTTCCTGGCCATTCCGATGATTTTTAACTCCTGGGGAGCGATGTTGATCATTTTATTGATGACTACACCTGCTCTTATTTACAGACTAAATCTGGAAGAAGAATTCCTGCTCCGTCATTTTGGAGATGAGTATCAGGACTACATGCAGAAGACCAGCAAATTAATCCCCGGGATTTGGTAAAGACAATCATAATATAGGGAGGAAATTTGATGTCCGGACATAACAAATGGTCTACGATTAAAAACAAAAAAGCCCGCACCGATGAAAAGAAAGGCAAGGAATATACCAGAATAGCCAAGGAAATTATTTTGGCCGCCAGATCAGGCGGGGGAGACCCGGAAGCCAATTCCAAGCTAAGATTAGCCATTCAGAAGGCCAAGGCAGTCAATATGCCCAATGACAACATCAGCCGGGCAATCAAAAGGGGTACCGGTGAGATTGAGAGTGATGCCATCGAAGAAATCAAATATGAGGGTTATACGGCCGGCGGGGCTGCCATATTGCTGGAAATAGCCACCGACAATCGTAACCGCACTGCTTCCGATATCCGCCATTATTTTACCAAGTACGGCGGCAATTTAGGGGAAAGCGGATGCGTTGCCTACCTTTTTGACCGGGTCGGCATGATCGTTGTCAACCGTGAAGATATTAAAATGGATGAAGAAGATTTTATGCTGATGGCAATAGAATATGGTGCCGATGATGTGCGTGAAGACGATGATACCTTGGAGATAATTACTTCTCCGGAAGCGTTTATGGAAGTCAGGGACAACCTGGAAAAGAAAGTCAAAATTGAAGAAGCAGATATCATAATGCTGCCGCAGACAACCGTTGAGATAAGTGATGAAGCAACGGCCTTGAAGATCATAAAGCTGGTCGACGTCCTGGAGGACCACGATGATGTACAAAATCTCTACAGTAATTTTTCTATCCCGGACGAACTGATGGAGAAACTGATGTAGACCCTGAGCCGTTTTTGTCTGCTCTGTTTAATTTATGATTTGAATTATTAATGAAAACTAAAAGCCCGCTCATCAATATGCGCATTAACGGT
Organism: Syntrophomonadaceae bacterium; assembly: GCA_012729495.1. Taxonomy (GTDB): domain Bacteria; phylum Bacillota; class Syntrophomonadia; order Syntrophomonadales; family Syntrophomonadaceae; genus Syntrophomonas_B. The sequence goes on from JAAYCZ010000357.1 coordinate 2,322, forward strand.
GTAAACTGATGAGCGGGCTTTTGTGCCTCAACAGGTTCGAATAAATTTGGCCAACCAGCCAGTCTGATTAATATATTTGGCGGTTTCTTTTATCTTCCCGTTTGGGAAGTTCCAGACGGAATTGCCCGTCGACAAAGGTTGGCTTCAGTTGCCGGGTGTTGATGCGTTCGGGTAACAGCGCCAGTACGCTTTTAAAGGGCACCTTCATGTCTTCAGCATTTGCACTGTTGAATAAAATGTCCGGGATGTCAGCTTTGATAACCAATTCTTCACCTTTCCCGTAGATCTCCAGCGGAACCTTCATTTCGAAGTTGCTTACCAGGTTGAAACTCTTGTCAAAAACACTGTCATCAAGAGAGAAAATATCAGCGGGGTTGTCTTCAAGGCGCTTCAACTGACGCAGCATAAAGTCCTGGTCGCGGGTATCGCCCTTGTAGTATGTGCCTGCCCTACGCAGCACGTTGGTACCGTATTGACGCATGGACGAAAATTCACTTGGATCCGGTTCCAACAGATGGCCACCGGCGATAGTGGTTTCGATTAAAGCATACACTTCGTCCCAGTTCACTTCTTGCGGAGCAGTTTCGGTAATATCAAAGCTGAAACTGTACTGCATACCCGACCAATCGAATGAATCCAGATTTTCCTGATTGGGATCGAATCTGTCTGAAGAAAACTTCAGATCATAAGCCGGTGCATCGCTGTAATCCTGATAAATGTCCATCAGCCCCTGGCCTAGCCCATTCAATTCTCTGCAAATAGCTTCCAATTTTTCATTTGTACCTGTCATATTTCTTTCACCTCCTTGTAAAATAGTTCAAAACCAATGCACGAATTTTCAGAATAATATCAAAATTATGGCAAAATTGTTACTATATTATAATCTTTCTAAAGAGATATTATACCTTATAACATGCAAAGTAAAGATATTGTCGAAAATTAATAATTATACCAGCATTAATGTATTTAATTACCGTTACAGGTATATAAGCCGAAAATATGGGTAGAATGCCAGTAAGAGGTGAAATGCATGAGAAAATCAAGGCTGGGAGTGTTCTTGATTCTGACCTTGCTGGCCAGTTTTACTTTGGGTTATTCAATTTCACATTTAATTCCGAACCATAAAAACTGGAACATTACCAAAAAACCAACCGTAAATACAATCAGCCTGGAGCGCAGAATTCATGGAGATACTGCCATAGTATGGGAAAAAGAATATGTACTTTCGAGTAAAATGCAGGTATCTGATTTTACAGATAAAGAAAAAATTATCGGCAAAACTTTGACAGAGATCAAAAAAATGTATCGAGCCGACAACGGGTTCAAAGTATTCTGGGAGAACCAGACGCTTATTATCCACCAGCGTATTGATGATTGGACCCCGGAAGATAAAGCCGAACTGCGTTTGCAGGTATTTCAGGACCGGGTAGCGGTTTATCAGGGGCCGGATGAGGATAACGATACGCTTTTAAAAATAACCGGAATCGTCTTTTCCCGACTGCCCATCCAAATCCAGCAGGATATAGAGGCCGGTAAATATGAATTTGCCGATGAACAATCACTGAATGATGCACTTGAAAATCTTGACGAATATCAATAAGCGATAATAAAAAACGGTCAGCCCGTCGGGCAAGAGATGTCTGGCCGCAAGGCTGCCGTTTATCTGTAAATATGATCAGCCATTAAATCCCGCTGACAGGTGTCTCAAAAGTCCGGCTAAGAAATGTATGTCATTACTTGGATAACAAAATTATGCAAATAATCGAGCCCGTACCACTTTTTGATGGTACGGGCTCGATTTATGAGAAAGGGGGTTTTTGCAACTGCTTTTAAGTTGACCTCCGGCCTTTTTAACTAGTGGCAGCAGCTTCGATTTTGGCAATTTCCATTTGCTTTAGGGCTTTACGATCCGCTTTGCCAACTGCAGTTCGTGGAATTGATTCTACGAATTCCACCAGAGTGGGTACCTTGTAAGGAGCCAGTTGGGTGCGGCAGTGCTCAATCAATTCTTCTGCGGTCATAGTTTCACCTTCCTTGAGGGCCACAAAAACTTTAACCGTTTCACCTCTCTTGGCATCGGGTACTCCTATGGTACAAGCCTCCATAACTTTGGGGTGGGCAAAGACTACTTCGTCAATATCCCGCGGATAAACATTAAAGCCGCTGGCAATAATCATATCTTTCTTACGATCAACAATAAAAACAAAACCATCTTCATCCATACGCACTATATCACCGGTATAAAACCAGCCATCACGAATAGCAATATCAGTTTCTTCCGGGTTATTCCAGTATTCTTTCATTACCTGGGGTCCCCGACAGATTAGTTCTCCTAATTCCCCACGTGGCATGACTTTGGTTCCCGTATCAATGTCTACCACCACCAGATCGGTATCTGGCCAAACAATACCGCAGCTGCCGTATTTACGCAGTTTAAAGACCGGATTGACGGTCAGAATATTGATGGTCTCTGATAGTCCGTAACCTTCAAGTATTCTTCCTCCGGATAAGCGCTCAAATTCTTTCATGGTTTCGACTGCCAGAGGGGCTGAACCGCTGAATATTCCTTTCACCGAATTAACCTTGGATTTTTCAATATCGGGGTGGTTGTTAAGACCTATGATCATGGCCGGGACTGCAGCCCAAATGTTAGGCTCATGTTGATTGATGGCCTTAAGGATATTGTCAGGTGTAGGCAGGGGAACTAAAACTATCGTTCCTCCGGTATACAGGCAAGCATTAATATTGCCGTTATAACCGTAGATGTGATTAAGCGGAATGGCGGCCAGGGTTTTAATTTCATCGAAGGGTACCAACGTAAAATTGGCGGTACACCAGGTAGAAGTTCTGATTGCCTGGGACAACAGCATTTTATTGGTGAGTACGCAACCTTTTGGGACACCGGTGGTTCCTCCTGTATATTGGAGTTTGGCGATATCTGAGCCCAGTACTTCTATATCCGGTTCACGCTCGTCAGCAGCAGTAATCAGCTCGTTGAAGTCAAAAATATTTTCGCCTTTTTCCACTTCAACCGGAGCTGCGGGTATTTGGAAAGCAATGACCCTCTTCACCGGCGAAGCAGGGTCTTTCATTAACTGGATGGCTTTATCTGCAAAGGCTGCCATAACTATTACCGTTTCGGTTCCGCTGTCTTTAAACTGCATATCAAGTTCCGGAACTGTATATAAGACATTGGATGGTACCTCAATGGCTCCAATTTTAAACAGAGCCTGCAGTGCAATTACATATTGCGGTAAATTAGGAGCCATTATGGCAACCCGATCTCCTTTTTTAACTCCTAAACCCAGCAGGGCATTAGCGGTTCGCCGCGCCATATTATTAACCAATCCGTAATTCAATTCAATATCATTTATCAGCAGGTATGGTTTTTCCGGATAAAGCTCGGCCCACTTGTTAAAATAGTCTTTCAGCGGAGTATCAGGATATTCGAAATTTCTGGGCATTCCGTCATCATAAAGAGCTTCCCAGCGAGGCCGCCACTTGGCGAGATCATCTTCGAAATCTTTTAGCCACGGTTTACTCATCTGTTTTCTTTCCTCCCTTTTTATAAATTTTGAGCCTTTTACCCCTCCTTTTTATTTAAATTCTGATGCCTTTCCCTCTACTTACATAAAAATTGATAATTCCAGGCCAATTATAGCGGTAATTCATTTTTATGATAAAAGAGAGAGCGTCATTAATCTTATAAATAATGTTATTGTATTTTGCGAAAATTGGCAATTATAGAGCAAAATATGATGATGATCTGATTATACGAGATTGAAATAAAAGTGAAAGACTGACGGAAAGGTGAGGGGAATTTTAAATGTTCAATACGTGATGCTGGGAATCAGATAAACGGGGAATTTCTGTCTTAAAAAATACCCCGTTTGGTTATTGGCAAATAATATTTTAATTGGTTACAACAATATACTGATTACAACCACCGCTTATGGTTTAGGTTATGGTGATAGCTGCACTTTCCGGGGCATCAAAATAAGATGGACATTCATTGATTCTAACCGGCTTCTTGCTTGTCCAGCAAATCATGCAATATCTGGTTTACATCTTCTATTTTATAGGGTTTGGGCAGGATTCCGCAGAAACCGTAGTTTTGGTAATCTGCCATTACGGGATCATTGGAGTAACCGCTGGAAACGATTACTTTGGCTGCCGGATCCAGTTCCAGGAGCTTTTGTACAGTTTCCTTGCCTCCCATACCGCCGGCTATGGTTAAGTCCATCATTACAAGATCAAAGGGTTCATTTAAATGTCTGGCCTTTTGGTAAAGATTTATAGCTTTATGACCATCAGCTGCCGTACTGACTGTATAACCTAACCGTTTAAGCATTTTGCCAAGAGTTTCCCTGATGATATCTTCATCATCCATAATTAAGATATTCCCTTGGCCGCACAGGCTTAAGGCGGGGGATATTTTAGTCTCGACAGTCTGTTCCGGAAAAGCCGGCAGATATATAGTAACTATAGTTCCTGAATCTTTTGAGGAATTAATATTTATATCGCCATCATGTTTATTAATTATTGAATAAGAAGTTGTAAGGCCCAAACCATGGCCTTTTTGTCTGGTGGTGAAATAGGGATCAAATATCTTATGCAGATGTTCATCCATTATGCCGATGCCTTCATCTTTTATAGTGATTTTTATATAATCAGTTGGTTTCAAAGAAGGAGGCAGTGCTGATAAAGAGGCTGCGTTTTCGGCTGATAAATGGATTATTCCTCCATCCGGCATGGCCTGATCTGCATTAATGATTAAATTATTAATGACCTGGCTAATCTGTCCTTTGTCGATTTTTACCGGCCATAGATCATCAGCTATTTGATAAGTACATATTACGTTTGAGCCTCTTAAAACAAAAGCAGTAGACTCTTGTAATAAATCCTTAATGGAAGCAGTTTCCTTAATCGGCGCACCACCTTTGGAAAAGGTGAGTAATTGCTGGGTGAGGTCCCGAGCTTGCAAAGCGGCTTGCTCTACTTCAGTCAAAATATCGTCTATTTCGCTATCTTCCTCCATAATCATTTTTGCCAGTGATACGTTACCGCTGATAACGGTAAGAATATTGTTAAAATCGTGGGCAATGCCGCCGGCCAGGATACCAATTGATTCCAATTTGCTGGCCTGCAGCATATACTCCTCCATTTTTTTACGTTCGGTGATATCAAATATTATCCCAACGATAGCGGGACTGCCTTCGTATTCAAGAGTATCAGCATACAGATATCCCCATTGTTGTTGACCTGTTTTACCTGTATAGCTGAATTCATAAGGAGCGATTTTTTCACCTTGCTGACGGGCCAAGGCATTTTTCATAATCAACTCCTGACAATCAACATCAACCAATTCCAGGGGATCCATATTAATCAACTGTTCTCTGGACAGACCGGTTATCTCTTCGAACTTCGAATTAACATATAGCAGACGTCCGTCACGATAGACATAGATCAAGGCCGGTGCAAATTCAGCCAGCTTTCTGAGATTAGCTTCACTGCGCTGTAAAGCTTCCTGGGCCATCATTTTTTCATCTACATCACGGCCAACTGCCTGAATCTCAATCGGTATTCCGTCTTTTAATATAACCTGGCAATTCCATGCCTGCCAGCGGATCTTGCCGTCCGCCCGCACAACCCGCAGGGTATAATCATTTTCCAGATCATCCTGATAATCCAGATTTAATAAACTTAATTTTTCCAGTACCTCGCCCTGATCTTCTTGATAAATCGGGACAACCAGACTCTGACCCATAAGTTCATCAGCAGTTTTGCCGAAATAATTGCAGTAAGCTTCATTGACAAAAGTAATACTCCCATTCGGCAAAGCCCGTAATACCATTTCCGCCTGATTTTCAATGATAGCCCGGTATCGGGCTTCACTAAGCATCAGTTTTAGCTCTATTTGCTGTCGTTCCAGAATTTCCTGGCGCAGTTTTTTATTAACTGATAATAGTTCAGCAGTTCTCTCTCTTACCCGAACTTCCAGTTTTTCATTTGCCTTTTGCAGTTCCTCTTCCATTTTTTTGCGTTCAGTAATATCACAAACCACACCAATTATAGCCGGCCTGCCATCCCATTCAATAATACTTAGGGCCATTTCTCCAATGAATTCAGTATTATTATTGTTTAAAAATACCAATTCGTAACGATCAGGTACGCTTTCTCCCCGTAAACGCGCCCGACCGTTGACCTGGAACATATCTTTATAATCAGGGTGGATAAAATCCCAATAATTTTTTTTCAGGGCTTCTTCTCTACTGTATCCGCTAATGGATGTATAGCCTGTGTTTAGATAGAGTAAGGAATCATCTACATCTGGATCCCAGACAAAAATAACCGCCGGAGCTGTCTCCGAAAGGGTTCTGAACTGGGTTTCACTGGCTTGCAGGGCTTTTTTCATTTTCTTGCGCCCCCAGTAAGCTCCCAGCATTTCTGCCACCAGGTTCAGAAATTGAATATCTTCATCTTTCCATATGCGGCTTTGTTTAGTGTCATCAAAGCCTATATAGCCGAGCAGTTCATTGTCAATGCCAAAAATAGGAACCAGCACGGCTGCATATATGCCCTGGGCCACCATCGAGTCTTTTTCTACGATTGCTTCAGGGGGAAGGTTGTCCCTGTCTGCAAGGACAATATTTTCGCCCTGCAGAAATCTTTTCAGTCCCCAGGCGAAGCTTTCTGCATCCATATCAGATAAATATTTAATGACGGATATGGCATTATCATCGCACCACTCATAGGTATTACTCATTCTGCGCAGATCGTCAGAAAACTCAAATATATAAACCCGATTTACAGAAATAGCTTCGCCAATAATCTGTATCATTTTTTGCAGATCAGCTTCTTCGTCGACCAGGAGTTTAGAAGCTCTGGCTATGGCCTGTTCGATTTTCAGCCGCCGTTTGATTTCTTTTTTGGCAGCTTTTTGTTCGGTAACATCGCGGGCAACAGCCTGGTATTCAATCAGGAAGTTGTTTTCATCAAATATCGCCCGGACTGTCCAACGGCGCCAGGCGGTGATTCCTTTGGAGTTGGTCCATTTGTATTCAACACTGGCTTCCGGACTATTAATATTTAAAGTATTAAGAAAATCAAGGGCGGGCTTTTTGAATTTTTCAGGAAATGTATCGAATATGTGTTGACCAATAAAATGATAATCTTCCCGTTTTAAAAAATAAGTATAGGCTTCATTAACATAATTATATTTAAGTTCGGGTGAAAGGCGTATGAATAGTTCAGATTGAAACTCTTTAAGACTGGAGCGGATGACCTCGCTATGTTTGATATTATCTGTTTCGATAAATTCATTTCCCTGATGGTGTTCAAACTTGGATCTCAGTTTAATAATTTCTTGAATTAAGTCGTCTCTACTCATGCTGAAATAGTCCATTTTATTACTCCTCGGTAAAAAATAATTGTTAGGTGTAATAATTTGGCATTTACGCACAGAATCCTTTGGAAATATTGACAACCTTTGTCGCTTAGCATCCAATAATTAACTAAATATTCGATCTATAATGACAGCTTTAGATTCTTGAGCTGTTACCCTGCGGGTATTGCTGAGGCTCTCCGTTTACGACCTCATCTCAAAATATCCTTTCCTTTCGAGCTTACGGTGATACTGCTCAGGCCGCTTCGATTACGATAAAGAGCGGAATTTGCCGACAGGCATATTCGATATTTTTCTTTTTCGAACTGATTTTCTATTTTTACATGACAGTAGGTGCTTTTTTGCAGTAAGATGAATGTAATTATATTTTAAGGCAGGAAAAGATTCATGCTGGTTTTGGGTTTGGATCCCGGTACGGCTACTACGGGATATGGATTGGTTGAATATGTGCGCGGCCGGGAAAAAATGATTGCTTATGGAACGATTAAAACCTCGGCCGGGATGGCCATGGAATTGCGCCTGCTCAAGATATTCAAAGAATTAAACGATATTCTGGATAAATTCCAGCCGGATGCGGTAGCAATAGAAGAGCTGTTTCATCATAAAAATGCCAAAACCGTCATAACCGTCGCCCAGAGCCGGGGGGTTTTGCTGGTAGCTGCCGCCCAGCGCGGTCTGGAACTGGCAGAATATACGCCGCTGCAGGTTAAGCAGGCGGTCTGTGGTTACGGCAATGCAGAAAAGAAACAGGTGCAAATGATGGTACGCAATATCCTCAAGCTGGATGTGACACCCAAACCGGATGATGCAGCCGATGCGCTGGCGATAGCGATCTGCCACCTTCATTCCTGGCGGATGAGTAAATTAAAGAATGGAGTGAGACGATGATCGCTTTTTTAAAAGGCAGGTTGTTTCAGGTTATGTCAGATGCAATCATTATTGAGGCCGGGGGGCTGGGCTATGAAGTTCAGATCCACGGGCGCATGGCAGCGCAGCTGCCGGCAACGGGCGGACAGGTTATGATCCATACCTATTTACAGGTCATGGAAAATGAGTTTAAATTGTATGGCTTTGCTGCCCGGGGTGAGCTGGAGATTTTTAAGCTGCTGATGGGCGTAAGCGGTATCGGTGCCCGGGTAGCCATGAACCTGCTGGGCAAACTGGATGGTGAGCAGTTATGTTCGGCCATCGTCAGCGGGGATGAAAAAGTTTTAATGACCGTACCCGGGATTGGGAAAAAAACGGCTCAGCGTCTTATTTTTGAATTAAGGGATAAGATCGCCAATTATCAGGGAACTGTAGCTATTGCCGGAACAACCGGCACCGCTGCCGAGGAGATTTTGCAGGCCATGGAGAGCCTTGGCTATAGCCGCAGCGAGATTTATCCCCTGCTCACAGAAATGCAGTCACGGGGCGAACTTTCAGAACGGGTGGAGGAAAATATCAAGAAGATATTGAAACGACAAGCCCTGCTTATGAAGAAATAGAAGGGAGTCTTTACATGTCTGACAGTCGATTGATATCTTCAAAGCATAATGAAGAAGATTTGAACGAAGGGTCACTGCGCCCTTTAACCATGGCAGATTATGTCGGTCAGGATCGAATCAGGGAAAACCTGGAGGTCTTTATTGCCGCTGCCCGGGAACGCGGGGAGAGTCTTGATCACGTCCTGCTGAGCGGGCCGCCAGGACTGGGTAAAACCACCCTGGCTGCCATTATGGCCAATGAAATGGGTCAGCCCATCCGCAAAACATCGGGTCCGGCCATCGAACGTCCCGGTGATCTGGCTGCCATTCTGACCAATCTGGAGCCGGGAGAGATTCTTTTTATAGATGAGATCCATCGCCTTAATCGCAGTATCGAAGAAATCATGTATCCGGCCATGGAGGACTATACCATCGATATCGTAATCGGCAAAGGCCCGGCAGCGCGTACGCTGCAAATCGATCTGCCGCCTTTCACCCTGATTGGGGCGACGACCCGTCCCGGGCTGCTCAGTTCGCCCTTGCGGGATCGCTTTGGCATCAGCTGCCGCCTGGATTTTTACAGTCAGGCGGATCTGACTGCCATCATTATGCGGGCCGCTTCCATATTGGGAATTGCCATCACTCCGGAAGGGGCGGCAGAAATCGCCCGCTGTTCCCGGGGTACGCCACGCGTGGCTAACCGTCTGCTGAAGAGAGTACGCGATTATGCCTTGGTTAGAGCACAGGGAAAAATTGACCAGGCAACTGCCAGCCAGGCGTTGCAGATGCTGGAGATCGATGAACACGGTCTGGACACGGTTGACAGGATGATCCTGGATGCTATAATTATTAAATTCGGGGGCGGGCCGGTGGGATTGGAAACGCTGTCGGCAGCTGTTTCCGAAGAAGGCGATACGATTACTGATGTTTATGAGCCGTATCTGCTCAAATTGGGATTTATCCACAAGACCCCCCGCGGGCGGGTTGCGACCGAACTGGCTTATCGGGTCATGGGCTACCCGCTGCAAAAAGGCTTTAAGGATTCGAGTTTGTTTGAGGATGCAGACAATAAGTGAGGTTTTGTTACGGATGGTTGGGCTGGTTATTTGATGAGACTTTTCACAATCAGCTTTTACCCAAAAAAGGTTTAAGATATTGTTGTTCCAAGAAGATGAGCTGCTAACTATGGTTTCATTGCAAAATAATCTTCGTTGCATTTTGGAATTATGTAAAAACCTGATATTAAAATGGGAGTCCAATTTATGATTACAGATCAGGAAGTGAAGCGATGCCCAAGATATTATTGCATATTTGCTGCGGACCCTGTGCCAGCTATCCGGTTCCTGCGCTGCGTGATGAGGGCTTCGAATTAATGGGTTATTATTATAACCCCAACATTCATCCTTATACGGAGTGGCAGAAACGCAGGGATTCCCTGCAGGACTATGCCGCAGCTGTAGATCTGCAGGTGCTTTTCGATGAGGATTACGATCCCGCCCAGTACTTTCAGACGGTTAGTTTCCGTGAAGCCCGGCGCTGTTTTTACTGTTATCAGCTCAGACTCGAAAAAGCCGCGCAAATTGCCAGAAAGGGCAAATTCGATTATTTTACCACCACCCTGCTGGTAAGCAAATACCAGCGCCATGATTGGATTCGTGAACTAGGGGAGTCCATTGGGGAAAAATATGAAATCCCTTTTCTTTATCGTGATTTTCGTGATGGTTTCAGACAAACCGGGATAAATGCCAGGGAAATGGGTTTATACCGGCAGCAATATTGCGGATGCTTATTCAGTGAAACGGAACGTTACAGGAGTAAAGCCAAGTGAACCAAGCAGATCCATTGTCTATATATGACTTGAAAAGTTATCTTTTTGATCTACCCCCGCATTTGATTGCCCAGTTTCCGACCGAACCCCGTGATTCAGCCCGGTTGCTGGTTATGGATCGCTCGCGCGGCAGACTGGAGGATCGGATTTTTACCGATGTAATCAATTACTTTTCCCCGGGGGACACATTGGTTATCAACAAGACCAAAGTGATCCCGGCCCGTCTTTTTGCCCATAAATCTACCGGTGCCAAAATTGAAATCCTGCTGCTTAATAAACAGGGAGAAAACTGGGAAGCTTTGGTAAAACCGGCCCGGCGTATGCCCAAAGGCAGTCGGGTGTTATTTAAGGATTATCCCGGAGTTGAAATAGAGGTCACGGCTGAACTTGAAGATGGAGGCCGGCTGCTGCATTTCCTTAATTGCCCTGATGAAATGGCTTTTCTGGACAAAGCGGGCAGTATGCCACTGCCGCCCTACATCAGCCGGAGGGCGGAGGAAAAGGATAAAACAACCTATCAGACAGTTTATGCCCGGGAAGAGGGCTCAGCTGCGGCTCCCACTGCCGGACTGCATTTTACGGAAAGACTGCTGCAGGATCTCAGGGACAAAGGAGTAAATGTGGCCCAGATCCTTTTGCATGTAGGTCTGGGGACCTTCCGCCCGGTAAGCTGCGAAGATATCAGAAAACATCAGATGCATTATGAATATTTTCAGCTGGATGCGGATACAGCGGAATTGTTAAATAATACCCGCCGGAACGGGAAAAATATTGTTGCTGTCGGAACAACTGTAGTAAGAACATTGGAAACGGTATATAATAAATACCATGGATTTTGCTGTCAAGCGGGCCAAACCAACAAATTCATTTATCCTGGCTATGAGTATGGGGCAGTTGACAGGATGATCACCAATTTTCATCTGCCGGGCTCATCCCTGATTATGTTGGTTGCTGCTTTTGCCGGTTTGGATTTTACGTTACAGGCTTATCACCATGCGGTTGCAGAAGAATATCGCTTTTTCAGTTATGGTGATGCCATGTTGATCATTTAAGGGAGCTTATATTAAAGGGAAGGAATTTAATGAATGCTGGATTTCCAAATTACACAAACTGATTCCGGCAGTGCAGCGCGAACAGGACAATTGACTACTGCTCACGGCGTGTTTGCGACCCCGGTTTTTATGCCGGTAGGAACCCAGGCCACCGTCAAAGCCATGACACCGGGGATGCTGGCTGAAGTTGGGGCGAATATTATTCTGTCCAATACGTATCACCTTTATCTGCGCCCCGGGGCTGATTTGGTAGAAAAGGCAGGCGGCTTGCATCAATTCATGAATTGGCCGCGCAGCATTCTTACTGACAGTGGGGGATTTCAGGTTTTTAGTCTTAAGGGTCTGCGTCGGATCAGCGACGAGGGAGTCTTGTTTCATTCCCATATTGATGGCTCACGCCATTTTCTAAGCCCGGAAATCGT
>JAAYCZ010000040.1 GCA_012729495.1 Syntrophomonadaceae bacterium
TGATTTTTGCAGCGTATTGGTTTTGTTATAGATTTCTTCTTTGGCTTTAAAGTGTTCTCTTGCTTTACGATGTTTATCTTCCGCATCTTGAAGATCATTCTTAACATCAACTAACTGAGCAGAACTTGCTCCAAGGCGGTCAAATGTCTTTTTTATTCCGGTCAAATTGGTTATCAGAAGCTTATCGGCCTGGTTTTCTCTGAGATAAGATTCGTATTCTTTTAAATCCAGTTTACATTGCTCCAGTTTCCTCTTTGTTTCAGTCTGCTGTTCTTCGATTGTATGGATTTTGTTTTTAAATGCGTCAATGTCATGTTTATATTTATCGATTGTGCTTTGTTGTTCAGTGATACGAATGTCAATTTCCCGGACTTTTTTAATTTTCTCCTGTTCGTTGCGCTGATGTTCTTTCAGGTTGGCTAATTGCTCAGTTGCCTCACGCATTAATGTCTCAGCGTTTTCAAGAGCCTCTTTTTGTTTAGGCATCTCCTCACGCAGTTCTTCCAGCCTCCCCAGTTCCTTCTGCTGAAGATCACGCAGCCCGGATAATGCAGTATAAGCACTGGCTAGATTTAGCGCCTTACGAGATTGCTCAAGCCTTAGCATATCAGGCTGAAAAGATTTCTTTCTTTCGTCAAGTTCCTTCCATAAAGACTCCAAATCTGCAATATCATTTTCCAAACCAGATATCTGATCCAACCATTTAATCGCCTGATCCAGGGATTCTTGGCGAGCTTGTTCTGCTTTTTTCTGTTTGGTATGCAGCTCGACCTGCTGGCGTAATTCTGCTTCCTCTTCATCATTTAATATTTGAATATCAGAGCGTTCATTCTCAAGTTCTTCCTTACGTGTTTTCTCTTCACGCGTACGTTCGTGTACTTTACGTGAAATCTGGGCATAGATACCGGTGCCCGTAATCTGTTCAAGAATAGGCGCTCGTTCATCAGGTGAAGCCTGTAAAAAAGCTGCAAAGCCTCCCTGGGCAAGCAGGATGGAACGGGTAAACTGTTCAAAATCCATCCCGGTTAGCTCTTTAATCATTTCAGGAACCTGCGAGGCCTTGCTCTCCAACACTGCTCCGGTTAAGACATCTGACACTTCATGCTTGTACACCTGCAGGGCTCCATCGGACTTGTTTCTTGCTTTGTGCTGACCCCAATGGGCGCGAAAGGTTCCCTTATGGGTTTCAAATACAAGCTCGGCAAAGCACTGGCCGGAGTGACGTGACATGATTTCATTAGTGGATTGATTGACCTTACTTAGGCGCGGCGTCATACCATACAGCGCCAGGCAGATTGCATCCAGGATTGTTGTTTTGCCTGCACCAGTTGGTCCGGTAATTGCGAAAATGCTGTTTGAAAGAAAAACTTTATTATCAAAATCAATCTGCCATTCTCCCGCCAGTGAATTTAAATTCTGAAACCGCAGTTGGTGTATTTTCATCGTTCTCCTCCCCTACTCAGCCATTAAGTCTTCTTCCTCAAGGGAAGCAGTTGCTTCGCGATAGGTCATCCATAATTCTTCCCGTTGGTACTCGGGTACTTCATTTAAATCCAGACAACGTAAGAAAACCTCATCTATATCCAACTCGTTCAGTATCTCACCATCACTGATGTTGGCCATTGATAGATCGAGAATTCGATTATTTCCAATCCGCAAAACATCAATGGATGTTCCTTGGACAATCTCATAAATTCTTTCCCTAAGATCAGTCATGATCTCGGCTCCTTCATAATTGATTTCCACCCATGCATTTTGCTCGGCTGTGATTAGTTTTTGCAGGCCTTCGCTGATCGCCGTCCAATCGCCGGTAATGCTTTGTAAAACCTGAAATACCGGAACAGGTAACGCGGTAACCATTGGCCCATTCTCTAACAGCTCAACTTTACATACACATTTCTCCTGACCAGCATCACTGAACCCCATGGCAAGTGGGGCACCCGAATACCGATAGCATTCATTGCCTCCCACTAACTGTGCAGTATGTAAATGCCCCAAGGCAAGATAATCAATTGTTGAAGGGAATACATCTATCCCCACATGGGCGAGAGAACCTACATACAGGTCTTTTACACCGTCCCCTTTGACCGAGCTTCCGCCGGCTGCAAAAAGATGTCCCATTCCTACGATCGGTATTGGTTTGCCGATGGAATCACGCATTTGTTCTGCTAAGGCACAGACTTGATGATAATGTTCACGGATGCCTTCTATAATTTTTCGTTCTTTATCCTCCAGACTTTCTCCTGTGTCAACATTGCGTATGTCTCGATCCCTTAGGTATGGTACTGCACATACAATCAATTCTGGTTCACCGTTAGCATCTCGAAGCAAAATGACCTCGTCGGCGCAGTCTTCGCCGATACTGCCTACAACATAAACATTTATAAACCTCAATACCTCTCGTGGTGCATCTAAAAAGGAAGGAGAATCATGATTACCTGCGGTAAGGATGACATGTCGGCAGGAGGACTGTGCAACCCTGTACAAAAATCGGTAGTATAATTGCTGAGCACGGTTGCTGGGTGTATTATTATCAAAAATATCGCCGGAAACTAAAAGAACTTCGATTTCCTCCAGCTCAACGATATCACCAAGCCAAGCAAGGAAGGCTTCAAATTCTTCATATCTTTTGCGCCCCAAGAGGCTGCGTCCCAAGTGCCAATCTGAGGTGTGAAGAATTCTCACAAAATCATCACTCCTAAAAAAGAATTCATTGATCTCACCAAATATCAACAATATTTTATTGATTGGATCCGCCGTCTACTGGAATTGTAACACCGGTGATGAAATCGGAGGCGGCAGAAATTACGTTTACGAATCAGGGTTTAATAAAATGCTATCACTATATTTGGAACATCTCAACAAATCTCCTTCCGACATAAGGGTATTGTTATTAATATTTAACATTGAAATTTAAGTATGGGAAATGTAAGAAATGTGAAATAGTTACCATTGTCCGGCAGATAATCTAAATTAATTGTACCAATGTTGCCCCATTGTTGCGCAGCAATGTGACAGTTTTGGGAATTTGTTTTCTGGTTGTCCTTTCCTCTTATTAAACTATAAAAAGTAAGGATCGCTATAGACCGCCTTTTTCAATTGTCAGCCGCAGATAAAATTAAACGTTAAATGATTTGGCACGTAAATTGCTTAATATATAGGTAACCCCAAGATAAAAGAGCAGGATTATTTCGAATGGTAACATAGAAAGAAGGTGAATTGTATGCTGAAAGGACTAGGGATAATCGTTATCACTATCTGTGCTTTGCCGTTGATGGTTGCGGCGCTGGCTTTTATGGCATGTTATACTCCGTTGTATTGTTTGTATAATTTAATCAGCTCAGCTTTACATAAAGGAAATAATAATCCAGTAAAAGTCAACGAATCAGACGTTTCTATTCTGTCAAACCTGCGTGTAAAACATGTATAAAAATTGCATTTTATTAAATCAAATAAAGGGCGGATGTTTGATTATTTTCAAACAGCCGCCCTTTATTTATTCCGGTACGTAACATTTACATTGCCATTTATGGTTACGGTACTTGCTTTTTTAGCATATTATACTTTGTTATATTGTTTGATAATTTTATTACCACAAAATTATATATAATAAGTAAATGATAAAGTACGGGCGGATGCAGGACAATTTATGCACCTAATCGCTCCACAATGCTTTCTTCCGGATGTACATACTAACGCTCATAGTCTCTGCAGCAGCCCGGCTTCGAATCTCTTCCCATTCCTGATCAGACATTTTTATGCTGCGCACTTTACGTTTTTTCTCAGGGGGCAGATACGGACGGCCTACCGAATTGGAGCTTTTGTCCTTCATACCTCACTCTGCCTTTCTTATAATATTCTGTGATTTTGAACTGAAAATATGTGCCTGATATACATTAATAAGACAGTATCTTTGTTCAATTATTCAAATCCGTTCATGATCCTTAACGATAGTGCATAACGATCGGAAGGCAAGCGCAGCGCAGCCTGAGCGTCGGCGGATCTACGGCACTTACGAGCCCCCCTACGGGGACTACATATATGACCTGACGGTCGCAATTAAGGTAGCTTCGCTATCGCTCAGAGTGACAGTATTGCATGATTTTTTGAATTATGCAATACTTTCAATTATTACTTGGATATATCTATCTATTGTATAATTCGAATGCAGTAAGACATGTTCTGGGGTTCAACATAATTATTATTTTAACATATAGACGGAATTTAATAAATTTTCTATAAAGATTATTTTTAAACAAAAACTGTTAAACGCAAAAAATGCAGGACCTTTTGCACAGGCCCTGCCATCAGCTATTTTAAGATTTGCCAGATATGATTCAGTTGTTACAAGAATATTATTTCTTTAAATGCCATTCTAATTTCTTGCTCGTAGTATAAGTTCGCCAGATCGGTAAGCATACGTACTTCAATTTTACTTACATCGGAATCCAATTCGTTAATTTTTTCATCGCTCTCATGGGCCTGGCTTATCAATTCTTCAATCTTTATTAAATAGTTCCCAGCGATTCTGTTGAAAAAGCCATTGATTTCTTTGGCCCTTTTTTCAGAAACCGGCGGTTCAATTACCTGGCTGTAACTGATAAACTAAAATGGACAGAAAACAACAAATAAGAATGAACAGTATTTACCACAATCCTCCAAAAAAGCTATGATAGAGCTGGAAATAAAACAGCTTTTATCATAGCAGAGGAGGAAGAA
>JAAYCZ010000358.1 GCA_012729495.1 Syntrophomonadaceae bacterium
GCTATTTCGGTCAAAGCATAGGTTTTAACCTGTTCCAGGATCTTGTCAAATTCCAGTACCTCCAGGGTTGATTGATTCACTCGTCTCTCCTCCCTAATTCATAAGGAACAGGGCGGCCCAATAAAAAACGGACCGCAGCAGAGCACACGGCTGTGCCAGGTCCGGTCCCATCAACCAATGATTATGATCAAAGTATAAAGCAGGTAATAAGAAAGCCGTGCCATCAGTACAGCTCTAACCATAACTTAATACCTGTTAAAGAAAGAATGCCTGCCGGTGTCGTTCTGCTGCAAACAGCACACCGAAACAGCCCTTTTTCAGGGGCCTTTTCGGGGGTATCTGCCGTATTGATTTTGTTTTACATATTATTGCATTGTTGGTTATATCGGTTAATTTTATTATATCTTTAGCTTTACGAGGCATTATTTACATTAATTTATTGTTTATTAGAAGTATAATTCGGAGCTGTTATGACTTTATAATCTTTAGGAAAGGTGAAAAGATTATCTAACGGGGTTTTTAATTTATATTCGTTATATGTAATGCACTTTTTCCTCCAGGTATCGTAGATTCGATTTTTATCGGCACCCCATTGAGAAAACTATTGCTCTTAAGGAAGGGAGAGCTACCATGACTGATCAAGAAAAATTTGTAGGCTTTAAGCAAAAGCTGATTGAGGAAAATGAGGAAAAGTACGGTCAGGAAATTCGCAATAAGTATGGTGACCAGACCGTTGACCAGGCCAATCGAAAACTCATGAATATGAGCCCGGAGCAATATGAAGAGGTTGCCCGCTGGGCGAGGAGCTGCTAGAAGTGCTTAACGCCGCCTTTCAGGCTGGTGACCCGGCTGGCGACCCGGCTGGCGACTTGGCCCAGGAAGCAGTTAAACTGCATCGTCAATGGCTGAGCTACTACTGGCACAGCTACAGTAAAGAGGCCCATATCGGGCTGGCGCAAATGTATGTTGATGACGAACGGTTCAGGGCCTACTATGACCAAAAACAACCCGGGACTGCCGCCTTTTTACGGGATGCCGTTCTGGTTTTTGCCGGAAAGAAAAAGTAGTTTGGCTTTTCGACTGGAGTGTAACAGACGGTCCTGACGGACCGTCCTGCTCTTTTACTCGTCATGGTGTTCGATTACCAATCCTTCAACATGCCGTTTCCTCATGATTTTTCTCTTCTTCCGGTCTTCTTTGCTTTCCAGGACGATATCCAAATCATAGTTTTCCGGGTACAATTCAGCGCGGTCGATGTGCAGGGTCAGGCGCTTTTGGTTAATCCGCACCTTCTTGCCCAAAACCAGTACCACCAGGTCGCCTTTTTCATCTTCCTCCTCACAGACCACCCCGGTACGCTGCATGGTGCTGATATAGACCCGGTCCCCGATTTTGAGGTTCTTTTTTTCATAGCGACGCTGCCGTTGCAGACGTTCCTGGTCCTTTTCCGCTTTTTCCAGAGCGCGAGCCGTTTCCCGATGTTCCTCAACCGCCTTTGAATCCATCAGCTTCTCCGTCCGGGGCAGGGGCTCGGGTCGATAACTGATCTGCTCCCCATAGCTGATTTCGTGCGCCCGGGCGATTAAGTCCGGATCCATCCCCAGACGCAAGGCTATCAAAAAGGCATGGCTGTCGCCCCAGGTACCGATTTTTAACCGATACAGTGGTTGCAGGCTGTCCGGGTCGAATTCCATGCAGCCATTGACAAAGCCTTCCGTATAGGCGGCAAACTCCTTGATCTCACCAAAATGGGTGGTGGCCACAATCGTGGCCCCCCGGGCAAAGATCTCCTCCAGCACGGCAATGGCAAAGCCCCGTCCCTCAGCCGGGTCAGTGCCTGCTCCCAATTCATCCAGCAGCACTAAAGTGCGGGAATCGGCACAGTTCAGCATGGTCAGAATATTGAGGACATGGGCGGAAAATGTGCTAAGAGACTGTTCCATGCTCTGGCCATCGCCAATGTCTGCGAGAATATCCTCGAATACAGCTATTTCACTGCCCGCTTCCACCGGCACGTGCAGACCGGCCTGGGCCATGAGGGTGAGCAAACCGACCGTTTTTAAGGCCACGGTCTTGCCGCCGGTATTGGGACCGGTAATAAGCAGGGCCCGGTTGGATTCCCCGATGTAAAAATCCAGCGGCACCGCCCCCGCTCCCAGCAGCGGGTGACGGCCCTGTTTGAGCAAGCAATACCCCCGGGTATTTAGTTTAACCGGCCTCATATCCAGCGCCCGGCTGTATTTGGCTTTGGCAAAAACAAAGTCATAATGAGCGATAGTTTCAATATTTACCGACAGCTCGCGGGCGTGTCTTTCCACCTGTCCGGTTAAATGGGTCAGTATGCGGTAGACCTCCTTCTCTTCCTCCGCTTTGAGCTGGCCCAGCTCATCGAGCCAGCGGGTTACCGCCGCTGGCTCGATGAATACCGTGGAGCCAGTGGAGGAAGTATCCACCACGGTTCCTGCAAAGGCCTTCCGGTATTGGCGGCGCACCGGCACCACCAAACGACCATTTCTCTCCTGGATTACCGTGTCCTGAAGCATGGAAGCATAGGCGGGCGACCTTAACACCTCCTGCATCTTCTGCCGAATCCGTTCCTCAATAATCAACCGGCGTTTACGGATTCTTAAGAGAGCGGCGCTGGCCCGGTCAGCTACCTGCTGGTTGACGATTGCCCCGGCAATTTCCTCCTGCAACTCCTGCAGGACAAACATGGAACTAGCATAGGAAGCCAGCCGGGGAGCTGTAGTTTCCAGTGCCTCCATGTACTTGCCCAGCCTTTTTACCCCTTCAAGAAGGTTTTGACAGGCTTCCAGTTCGGCAGGGGTAAGGACAAAGCCCTTGCCCAACTTGGCCATGACCTCGCTCATTCTATCCATTATGGGAATAGGGACACTGGCATTGACCTCCAGCATGGCCCGGGCCTCAGTTGTTTCATCCATCCAGTTCTGCACCTGTTCGCAACGGGCCGAAGGCTGCAGCTGCTGCAGCCGGTTCCGGGCTATTTCGGTCAAAGCATAGGTTTTAACCTGTTCCAGGATCTTGTCAAATTCCAGTACCTCCAGGGTTGATTGATTCACTCGTCTCTCCTCCCTAATTCATAAGGAACAGGGCGGCC
>JAAYCZ010000041.1 GCA_012729495.1 Syntrophomonadaceae bacterium
AATGCAGATTTGGCAAGTCAAAAGACCGGCCCCAAGCGTTCTTAAGTATAAACCTCAGAAAGACTAACAGTTATAAAAAAACGAACAAGTTACGCCCAATGGCGGAGCCAAAACGGCGAAGCCCAATAGACCCAATACTAAGATGAGGTGATATTTTGTCGGAGACAACACTGGTAATCGTTGAATCGGCTGCCAAGGCCAAAACCATCAGCAAATTCCTGGGCAAAAACTACAAAGTCAAAGCCTCCGTAGGCCATATCCGCGACTTGCCCAAAAGCAAACTCGGGATAGACGTAGAAAACGATTTTGAGCCCCAATATATAACCATTCGCGGCAAAGGCGAACTCCTCAAGGAGATCAAGGCCGAGGCCGCCAAAGCGGACCGCGTCCTGCTCGCCACCGACCCGGACCGTGAAGGCGAAGCGATTGCCTGGCACCTGCAGACCGCCATTAAATTGGCGCCCGGTTCCAAAAACCGCATCGAATTCAATGAAATAACCAAAGACGCAATCAAGAAGGCAGTCAAGAGTCCGCGCCCCATTGATATCAACCGGGTTGATGCCCAGCAGACCCGGCGCATTCTCGATCGCCTCGTCGGCTATAATTTAAGCCCCCTGCTCTGGAGCAAAGTCCGCAAAGGATTATCGGCCGGACGCGTACAATCGGTTGCCGTCAAATTAATCTGTGACCGCGAAAAAGAAATAACCGCTTTTATTCCCGAAGAGTACTGGAGTATAGATACCATTCTGAGTACCGGTAAAAAAGCTGTTTTCACTGCCAAACTGAACAGCTATAAAAAAAAGAAAATTGAAATTAGCTCTGCCGAACAAAAGGATAAAGTCCTGGCCGAATTGAAAAAAGCCCAGGTTATAGTTGACAATATCGATACCAAAGAAAAACGTAAACGTCCTAATCCTCCTTTTATTACCAGTACCCTGCAGCAGGAAGCATCCAAGCGGCTTAATTTCTTCTCCAGCCGTACCATGCGGGTAGCACAGGAATTATATGAAGGTCTGGCTCTGGGCAAAGAAGGCACGGTGGGTTTAATTACCTATCTCAGAACCGACTCCACCCGGATATCTGCCGGGGCGCAGCAGGAAGCTCAGGATTATATAAACCAACATTATGGAAAAGAATATGTACCCGCAACACCCAATATATATAAAAGCCGCAAATCCGCCCAGGATGCGCACGAGGCCATCCGGCCGACATCGGTTTACCGAAGCCCTGATGCTATTAAGCCTTATCTGAGCAGAGATCAGTATCGGCTATATAAACTCATCTGGGAACGCTTTATGGCCAGTCAGATGAGTCCCGCCGTTTATGATACCGTTACGGTTGAAATCACGGCCGGGGACTATGGACTGCGCGCCTATTCATCGCAGTTAAAATTTTCTGGTTACAAAAAAGTATATAACGACTATGACGAAGAAGAACTGAAAAACCCCATTCCCGAACTAAAAGCCAAGCAGCATCTGCAGTTAAAAGAAATTCTGCCGGAACAGCATTTTACCCAGCCGCCGCCTCGTTATACCGAAGCCAGCCTGGTAAAGCTGCTGGAAGAAAAGAATATCGGCCGCCCCAGCACCTATGCACCGATTATCGAAACGATTCTTAAGCGGCGTTATGCTGTGCGTGAAAATAAACAGTTCGTACCGACTGAACTGGGATTTATCGTGGTTGATTTGCTGGACGAACATTTTAGTGATATTTTGGACGTCGAGTTTACCGCCAAATTAGAGGAAAATCTGGATTCCATCGAGGATGGCGAAACCAATTGGAAGAAAGTTATCAGCGAATTCTACGAACCTTTCAAACAGGATCTTGACAAAGCCCAGGATCTGATCGAAAAAGTAGAGATCAAAGATGAGGAAGCCGGACGGGATTGCCCCCAGTGCGGACGTCCCTTGTTTATAAAATACGGCCGTTATGGTAAATTCATCGCCTGTTCAGGATTTCCCGAGTGTCGTTATACGGAATCCATTAATGAAGAAATTGGAGTTAACTGCCCCTTCTGCGGCAATCCGATTATTGCCCTCAAGTCCAAGAAAGGCAGAAAGTATTTTGGCTGCAAAGCCTACCCGGAATGCAGTTTCCGTTCCTGGAACAAGCCCACCGGGGAAAAATGTCCCCGCTGCGGCGATGCCATGGTGGAAAAAGTCAGCCGGGGTCAGGAAGCACAGATCGTATGTCAAAATCCGCAATGCAAATAAAAGCAGTATATATACAGCAGGGGGAAGTATTTTGATTGACGCAGTAAATGTAATCGGCGGCGGTCTGGCAGGTTCAGAAGCCGCCTGGCAACTGGCCGAGCGGGGGATACCGGTTAAACTTTGGGAAATGAGGCCCCAGGTTAAAACCGCGGTACATCGGACCGAGTACCTGGCCGAACTGGTTTGCAGCAATTCCCTTAAATCAAATCTGGCCGATACTGCCCAGGGCTTGCTTAAAAGTGAAATGAATCAGATGGGCTCATTGTTGCTTAGGTGCGCCCGTTCTACTCAGGTTCCCGCCGGTTCAGCCCTGGCCGTGGATCGGGAGCGGTTTGCCGTGCTGGTTACCCAACAACTGCAAAATCACCCCCAGGTGGAGCTCATAAGAGAAGAGATGCCTGCCCTTCCTACTAAAGGTATAAATATTATTGCCACCGGACCCCTCACCTCAGAGCGCCTCGCGCAGGAAATCGCTGCCCTAAGCGGTGACGAAAACCTGTACTTTTATGACGCCATAGCCCCCAGCGTAACTTTAAGCAGTCTTAATCAAGACCGGATTTTTAAAGCCTCCCGTTACGGAAAGGGTGATGATGATTATTACAACTGTCCGCTCAGCCAGGAAGAGTATGAGAAGTTCTGGCAGGAGCTGACCGATGCCGATATTTTCGCAGGCCACAGCATTGATCAGAAAATGTTCTTTTCCGGTTGTATGCCGATCGAACTGATTGCCCGCCGGGGGCTTGATACCCTGCGCTTTGGTCCCATGCGACCGGTTGGACTTATTGACCCCCGCAGCAGCAAACGTGCCTGGGCAGTCGTCCAGCTGCGCCAGGAAAATCAGGAAGGCAGCATATACGGCCTGGTCGGCTTTCAGACCCGGCTGCGCTGGGCAGAACAGGATCGCATTTTCAGAATGATTCCCGGACTTGAAGAGGTAGAATTCGTAAGGTACGGAGTCATGCACCGCAATACCTACATTAACAGTCCCTGCCTGCTGTCATCGACCCTGCAAACCAGAAATAATCCCCGCCTGTTCTTCGCCGGGCAGATCACCGGCGTCGAAGGATATATGGAATCAGCTGCCACCGGCATCGTATCCGGTTTAAATGCTGCCCGCCTGGTTCTCGGCCAGGAGCCTCTGGTTTTCAGTCCTCTGACGATGATCGGTGCGCTTATCCATTTTATCACCTCCAGTACAGCCGAAAATTTTCAGCCCATGAATGCAAATTTCGGCATCCTGCCTGCACTGGAACAAAAATTCAAAGATAAAAAAACCAGGTATCAACAATATGTTGAGCGCTCCCACTTTGAAATGTGCAAAATTTCAGAATTGTTTCTGGAACATGTTGTCAAAGAATTATAAGTATGCTAGCATTTCATTAGCAACAACTTTTGGGGGAACACTCCATGCTTATTAAATACGGAGAAGACTTTCTAGCACATTTGCGTGTGGAAAAAAGCGCCTCGAATTTAACTTTACTAAGTTATAGAACTGATTTGGGTCAGTTTTTTGACTTTTTATCCCGGGAATATCAGAAACCGTTAGAAGAACTAGCAACGGAAATGATAAATCATAAAACCGTACGTAAATATCTGGCAGAAATGCAGGCCGCAGGTTTAAGCCGTTCAACCATGGCTAGAAAATTAGCTTCAATGCGTTCCTTTGTAAAATATCTGTGCCGCGAAGACATTCTGCCCGGTAATCCGATAGCCAATGTTTCCACTCCCAAACAGGATAGGAAACTACCTCGTTTCTTATATCCGACTGAAATCGATATGCTGCTGAATGCTCCCGATACGACCCGGGCACAGGGGCAGCGTGACAAAGCCATATTGGAAACCATGTATGCTTCCGGTATGCGTGTCAGTGAGCTGGTTGCCATCAATCTGGCCGATATCGACTGGGACGAGGAACTGATTTTGGTCAGGGGCAAAGGCAACAAGGAACGATTGTCACCAATAGGCAGAAAAGCAAAGATCGCTCTGTTGGACTATATAGAACACGGTCGCGCTCATTTATTGCAGGCCGGCCAACAAACCAGTGACGCCGTGTTCCTGAACCGATTCGGCGGACGTTTAAGCACCAGAAGTATAAGGAATATTATTGATAAATACGTTGAAGAGGTTGCGATAAACCAAAAGGTAAGTCCCCATACTCTGCGTCATTCATTTGCCACCCATCTGCTTAACGGGGGAGCTGATCTGAGGTCGGTGCAGGAATTACTGGGGCATGTAAAACTATCAACTACCCAAATCTACACGCATCTGACCCGGGAAAACATCAAAACCATATATGATAAAAGTCATCCCAGGAGGTAATAAATGTTTGAGGCAACTACAATAATAGCGGTTAAAAAAGGCTCGCAGATGGCAATTGCCGGAGACGGGCAGGTAACCATGGGACAAAATACCATCATGAAAAATAATGCGGTAAAAATCAGACGATTGTACGAAGGTAAAATTTTAGCCGGTTTTGCCGGTTCAGT
Organism: Syntrophomonadaceae bacterium; assembly: GCA_012729495.1. Taxonomy (GTDB): domain Bacteria; phylum Bacillota; class Syntrophomonadia; order Syntrophomonadales; family Syntrophomonadaceae; genus Syntrophomonas_B. The sequence continues at coordinate 4,700 of JAAYCZ010000041.1, forward strand.
AGCCGATGCATTTACCCTTTTTGCCCGTTTTGAAGAAAAACTCAGGGAAACCGGCGGCAATCTGACCCGGGCGGTCATAGAGCTGGCCAAAGATTGGCGCAGCGACAGGATTTTAAGAAAACTGGAAGCGCTGCTGATCGTTGCCGATATTAATACCATGTTTATCATTTCCGGCAACGGCGAAGTCATAGAGCCGGAAGAAGGGATCGCAGCCATAGGTTCAGGCGGCAATTATGCCCTGGCGGCAGCCCGGGCCTTGTCCCGGTTTACTGATTTAAAAGCGCAGGAGATCGCCTGCGAATCCTTGCTTATAGCTTCTGAAATCTGCATCTTCACCAATAGTCATATAACGGTTGAAGTGTTGGATTAATTATATGATTATGAGCTGTATCAATATTTAAACCCAACAACTCAACCTGGTTAGTGAAAAAAATGTTAAAGTGGCATCAGAAAAGGAGAAAAATTTTGCATAAACAGTTGACTCCCAAAGAAATTGTTGAAGAGTTGGATAAACATATCATTGGTCAGAAAGAAGCCAAAAAAGCAGTCGCCATCGCTTTGCG
>JAAYCZ010000042.1 GCA_012729495.1 Syntrophomonadaceae bacterium
AAACAAGCCAACGTTAATCTGGCCCTGGAAAAAGCCACCGTGGAATTTGACGATAACCTGACTGACCCCCAACAATTGGCTGCGACCATTAAAAGGCTGGGGTTCGATGTCATAAATGACCAGGCAGATACGAACAGCCGGGTGGTATTAAATTTATACGGCATGTCCTGTGCCGCCTGCGCGTCCAGAATTGAAAAAAAGCTGGGTGCAACTGGGGGTGTGACCCATGCAGCAGTAAACCTGAGCACGGAAAAAGCCGTGGTTGATTATGATAAAACCAAAATTAAGCTCAGCGATATGTTGCAAATCGTTGAAAAACTTGGCTATAGGGCGGAACGCAGTGAAGAGATCAGCCGTGACCGGGAAAAAGAAGCCCGGGAACTGGAAATCAGAAGCCTCAAAACCGAGCTGATCGTGGCCGCAGTACTTAGTTCGCCCTTGCTCCTGGCCATGGTCCTGTCACTTTTCCGCCTCGACGTACCCAGCCTGCACAATCAGTATTACCAACTGGCGCTGGCTACTCCGGTACAGTTTATCATCGGCTGGCGGTTTTACAAAAATTCCTATTATGCTTTGCGCTCCGGCAGTGCCAACATGGATGTCCTGATCGCCATGGGCACCTCCGCCGCTTATTTTTACAGTTTGTACAATGTTTTTTTCCAGACGGTTCAAACCGGCATGATGAAGGATCTGTATTTTGAAGCCAGCGCAGTGATCATTACCTTGATCCTGCTGGGCAAATACCTGGAAGCAGTGGCCAAAGGCAAGACCTCCGAGGCGATCAAAAAATTGATGGGTTTGAGCCCAAAAACAGCCCGGGTTTTGCGTAACGGCCAGGAAGTTGATATTCCTATCGAGGAAGTACAACCCGGTGATTTGATCATCGTCAAACCGGGGGAAAAAGTACCGGTGGATGGCATAATAACTGAAGGCAGTTCCTCCCTGGATGAATCCATGTTGACCGGCGAGAGTCTGCCGGTGGAAAAGAGTATCGGTGATCAGGTTGTCGGGGCTACCATCAACAAGTATGGCACATTCAAATTTGAAGCCACCAAAATTGGTCAGGATACGGTTCTGGCTCAAATCATAAAAATGGTTGAAGATGCCCAGGGCTTCAAGGCACCAATCCAAAAACTGGCTGATCAGGTCGCGGGTGTATTCGTGCCGGCAGTCATCACGGTGGCCCTGATAACCTTTGCCATCTGGTTTTTGACCAGCGCAGATGTTAGCAAGTCCATTGTTAGCGCTGTAGCAGTGCTGGTCATTGCCTGCCCCTGCGCCCTCGGTCTGGCTACCCCCACCGCGATTATGGTAGGAACCGGATTAGGAGCGGAAAACGGCATCCTTATCAAAAGCGGCGAACATTTGGAATCAGCCGGTAAAATCAATGTGATCGTGCTGGACAAGACCGGTACCATTACCAAAGGCACCCCGGACGTAACTGACATCATTGCCATCGGCAATCTGGAAATGGAAGAAATTCTGCGCCTGGCCGCCATAGCGGAAAAAAAATCCGAGCATCCTCTGGCAGCCGCCATTTATCAATATGCTCTGGCCCATCTTGAGCAGGTGGCTGATCCGGATCAGTTCGAGGCCCTGCCCGGCAAAGGCGTCCGGGCAGCAGCCAACCACCGTGAAATTTTTATCGGTACCCGTAAACTAATGCAGGAGCAGCAAATACCGCTGGGAGAAGTCGAAAACACCATCACTCGTCTCGAAGATGAAGGTAAAACTGCTATGATCATGGCGGTGGATCAATCACCGGCAGCCGTTATTGCTGTGGCGGATACCCTAAAAGAAAGTTCCCGTGCCGCCATCCAGGAATTGCTCGAAATGGGCCTTAAAGTCTATATGATCACCGGCGATAATTCCCGTACTGCACAGGCCATTGCCGCCCAGGCGGGTATAAAAAATGTATTGGCAGAAGTATTGCCGGAAAACAAAGCGGAAGAAATAAAAAAACTGCAGCAGCAAGGCGAAATAGTGGCCATGGTGGGTGACGGTATCAATGATGCTCCGGCGCTGGCAACCGCCGATATCGGTATGGCAGTCGGCACCGGTACGGACATAGCCATTGAAGCCGCCGACATTACCCTGATGCGGGGAGATCTGCGCGCAGTTGCCGCCGCGATCAGGCTTTCCCGCCAAACCATGCGCAAGATCAAACAAAATTTATTCTGGGCATTCATCTACAACATTATTGGTATCCCCTTTGCTGCCCTTGGGTTTTTAAGCCCGGTCATCGCCGGTGCAGCCATGGCGTTCAGTTCGGTCTCGGTGGTAACCAATTCACTGAATTTAAAACGATTTTCTCTGGAAGCCTGATTGGATTATGCTTATTAAATAAATTACAGAAGGAGACTTGATAACTATGGCTAATGCAATACTTAATGTAAAAGGAATGTCATGCCATCACTGCGAGCACAGCGTAAAAACTTCCGTAGGATCACTGGCAGGGGTAAAAAATGTACAGGTAGAATTAAAGGATGGCAAGGTTAAGATCGAATATGACAGTGCCCAGGTCGATCTGAAAACGATCCAGTATACCATTGAAGACCAGGGGTACGAAGTCGAAAGATAATCACATTGAAAACCGAAGCCCTGATTATCATAAGTAACGCCCCCTACAACAGAAGGGATGTTTTATAAGTGACCTCTTACACTGCCGATTATATCGGCATCATAAGAACTCCCCACTCCAATCTGGAAAATATGCCGGTCCAGCCAACCGGTGCCAGCCAAATACTTGGGGAAGTCATAATTTATCCGGAATTTGAGGAAGGCCTAAAAGATTTGGATGGATTCAGCCACATTTACTTGATTTATCACCTGCACAAAGTGACTCAACCCAAACTGACTGTCATTCCTTTCATGGATACGGCTGAACACGGTATCTTTGCCACCCGCTCCCCGGTGCGGCCGGCCCGCCTGGGATTGTCGATCGTTGAACTGGTGGCAGTTGAAGGAAATCGTCTGACCGTGCGCGGTGTTGATATGCTTGATGGTACACCGTTGCTGGATATAAAACCGTATATCCATGCTTTTGATTGCCCCGTTAACGCATCTTCCGGTTGGATGACTGCAGCCCGGGAAGAAGTTTCCTGCAAACGTTCCGACAAACGTTTTGTTGAATAAAATGTATCACCAAATAAATATAATCATCCGGGGATAGGGGTCAAATCATCACCCCTGCCCAAAATCACATATTGGGAATATTGCGTCCAGTAAAGATTTCCATCATTTCATGCCTGATCTGTTTTTTAATCCTTACTTTATCCTTGTTTTTGAGCTCTTTTTTAGTAGTGCCGAACAGATAATTATCCAGATCAAATTCCTTCAGCAGCATTTTGGTATGGAAAATATTTTCCTGGTAAACATTCACATCAATCATCTGATACTGGTTGCGGGTTTTGCTGGAAATATAATTCTGGATGGAATTGATCTTGTGATCGATAAAGAACTTTTTGCCGTCCAAATCCCTTGTAAATCCCCGCACCCGATAATCAATTATGCACATATCCGGCTGAAAAGTATGGATCAGGTAATTTAAGGCTTTGAGCGGGGAAATATGTCCGCAGGTGGAAATATCAATATCCGCGCGGAAAGTGCTGATCCCCTGGTCAGGATGGGTTTCCGGATACGTGTGCACGGTAATGTGGCTCTTGTCCAGATGTGCCACCACCGCTTCCGGCAGCGGTCCCGGCGTCTCAGCGGCCGTTTCCCCGCAGGGCTCCTTGCGTACATCGCTCTCCGCAATCAAGATGGTGACACTGGCTCCCTGTGGTTCATAATCCTGCCGGGCAATATTAAGAATTGTAGCATCAACGATTTTCGCCACGTTGGTCAGAATCTCCGTCAACCGTTGGGCGTTATACTCTTCATCGATATATTCAATATAATCGTGACTTTGTTCCGGTTTGAGGGCGTAGCAGATATCATAGATATTAAAGCTCAGGGTTTTGGTCAAATTATTGAATCCAAACAGCCTGAGCTTTTTATTGAGCGGCTTTATTTCCAAATTCAATCCCTCCGTAATGATGAATGCGGTGATGTTTATTAAAAGATAATGTATTGCCGGGACAAATTCAATAGCCAAACAATGATTATCGCCTTCCATTTTGCGGCATTGCCCAGCGGAATAATAACGAAATGACTCCGCCTTTGCTCCCTGACCCGCTTATTGTTTCCCGTTATGCTTTGCAAGCTTTGGCAGCCTGCCTTATGAATGGCAGAATTCTCTTATTAATGCGGTGATCTCTTCCGGTATTTCCATCGGAATGGTGTGCCCGATCCCTGCAAAACGACGGTATTTACCCTGGGGTATAAGGGAGGCCGCCTTCCTTAGATCAATCAGCGGCCGGTTTTCACTTAATTCACCCTCCAGCACCAACACCGGGCATTGTATCCCCCGCAAGAGCGGCCAAGGATTAAAATGCAAACCACCCATGAAAACAGCTGCTTCCCGCCGGGGCGAACAGGCCAGGCTGATGCCTCCGCTTTCATTTTCCACCATGCCATAATGCAAGAACAGATCCAACATCTCCGTATCCCAGCTATTATAAAGGGCCCTGGCCAGCAGATATTCCCGCGCCTCCTGCCGGTCTTGCCAGGCGTTGCGCCGCTTTATGGATTTGGAGGCAAGGGGATGCTGATCGACGCTTATTTTTGTGGAATAAACTGCTTCGGGCAGATAGATGGGTTCCATCAGTATCATCTTCCGGGCAAGAGCGCCATCAAGGGAAGCGGTTATGGTAGCTACGGTTGCACCCATGGAATGAGCTACTATGTAAAGATTGCTGAGGTTGAGCCGATGGCAGAATGCAACGAGATCTTCAGCCAGAAGCTTCCATTTAACTCCGCCCTCTTCCGGTTCAGCATCCCGGTGATCGCAGAAAAAAGGAGCAATGATCCTGAACTCATCGTTTAAGCGGCGGGCGATCGGATGCCATAACCAGGGTGAAAAACCCGTTCCATGCAGGAAAAGGATGGTCGATCCTTGCCCTTCATAAAACAAATATTCAATTGCTGCGGAATCATTGATTCTCTCCCGTTGTATCAAAGGACAGGGATTTGCCATCTTTATCTTGCTCCCTTAATAACGCACCAACCCAGAAGCAATGCGGGGTTTGTCCCCGTGTTTCTTTATGTTTATAGAATTCTTAATAAAATATGCTTCGTCACCGTTCTCTGTTGTAATACTTCTACAAATTAACCCCCTTATCCTTGTCATTAAAGCTTATCCCCAACTGGTGTCCTTCAGAAGTAACTTGAACTTCGGCTTTCTCCACGAGCGGTTTTATTTTATCATCATCAATCCAGGAGGGGCTCTTCACAGCATATCCCTGCTCATTATCCGGGGTGTTATTCTCATATTTATCCAGGTATACGCCCCAATTGATTTTAGCCAGGCTATCAGCATAGACATCCTCCATTAATAAGAAATATTCTTCCTCTGAAATACCCCAGGCCTGTATTAAAATAGTTATTTCTTCAGGTTGTAAATTCTCCATATACTTACGTTGATCGTCTATATATGCCTTAGCCTGTTCTTTCGGGGGATATAAACCCAGGCTTCTTGCCGTACTGCTTATCACTTTGGTTTCAATTAAATCATTAAGTATTTCCGTATTGGAGGGAATACTCTTATTCTTGTATTTCGCCTGGACAATTTTATTAGTATTTTTCCAATACCAATCTGAGGCAGTAATAGGCTCCCCATTAACCCGAGCTACAATGATTTTTCTATTCTCAATTGTAACCTTTCCTTTTAGATTCTCCCCCAGATAGCGCATCCTTTCATTAATTTCTTTTTGTTGAGCCGGATCAGGTTTTGGAATCTGAGAAAAATCAACATCAACGATAACAGATTCAGTTGCAGCTGTAATTATTTCGTTAATCTGAGCCTTAGTCAGGGCCGGCCTGGGGTTATTAGCGTTGTTTGATTGGTTTGCATTCGAGCACCCAGTTAATATTGTGAGCATAAATAAGAGCCATATAATAGTTATTTTTTTCATAATGTTATCTCCTCTAATATTGTTCATAAAGATCGAGGTTATAAATAAAAATCTTTCCTGCACCCCCATAATCCATATCGTATTTACTATTGCGAAGTATTCCATGTAAATTATACCACTTTTAAATAAAACTATGGTCATAGATGAAATCGGCCATATTCAAGATAATCTCGATTACCTGGGCTTTACGGAAAGCCCGATCTATCTGTGGGATGGGCCGGTATCAGTCATATTGGATGCAGGGAGCACCGCCGCTGGGAAAATCCAGGTCAAAGCCATCCACTCCGTACTGGGCGACCGGCAGCTTCCTTGCGGTGCGTTGATCCTCACATAAAAATGCAAATTAAAAAGCCCAGTGCATCTTCTTGGCAGCTGCACCAGGCAATTATTAATAGCGTTTCCGTTTTTCCGATCGAGGCAGATAGTGATTTTTGTCCCGTCTAATCGGGGAGATGTAAAACACTTGTGAATTTTTCTACCAGTTCAGGATCAAACTGCATTCCAGCGCATCTCCCCAACTCCGCAATAGCTTCTTCGTGACTCATCGCTTTACGATAAGGCCGATCACTGGTCATCGCATCATAAGCATCCGCAATGGCCAAAATCCGGCACTGCAGGGGGATTTCTTCTCCGCTTAACCCCAGGGGATAGCCTTGTCCGTTCCACCATTCATGGTGTTTAAGCACCCAATCGGCGATATGCATGAGATCGGGAGAAGCCAGCGCAATGCGGTGCCCGATTTCACTATGCCTTTGCATATCCAACCTTTCATCATGGCTCAGCGAACCTTGTTTAAACAGGATCCGATCCCGCAGTCCCACCTTGCCAATATCGTGAAACTGAGCCAGAAGACGCAAGTCTACGATACTTTTGGGAGGCAGGCCCATAGCCGCTCCCAAATCGGCCACCATAATCTGCAGCCGTTCGGCATGGCCTTCGGTAATAAAATCACGGGCTTCCAGGGCTTTCATTAAAGTCTGGACAATGGCACTGCGCGTACTCTGGCTGCGGTAGAGTTTCTCCCGGTACATATTATTATCAGCCTCAATGTATAAATTGTTAAGGCTGGTGTTGGTATCAGTTCTAAAAGCAAAACCAATCGATAGGCTCAAGGGGAATTCATGGGAGGATTTATTTAAGGAAAGAGCTTGCTCCTGCAGTTTCTCATAGTTATACTCCAATATTTGCTGGGAAGCTTCGGGTAAGAGAATGGCAAATTCATCGCCTCCCACCCGAGCAACAACTTCAGATGAGCTAAAACAGCTTTTTATTAAATTAGCAGTACTGATCAGCAGACTATCGCCTTTGTCATGTCCCATGGAATCATTAATCAACTTAAGACCATCCACATCACACATTATTAAACCCATATTCACAAACTTCTCTTCCAGTCTGCGCATTTCTTCTTCAAAAAAGGTACGATTATATAATCCGGTAAGCGTATCGTGCATACTTAAGTATCTCATTTTTTCTTCGGCCGCTTTACGTTCGGCTACTTCTGCTTTTAGTTCCTCATTAGCCAGTGCCAGGTCAGCCGTACGCTCATATACCCTTAACTCCATTTCATCTTTTTGCTGTTGGATAGTGGTGCGATATATAAAGCTGCGCAATACAACCCGGTACATTAGCAGGCTGGTTAAAAAGGCCATTAATACCAGGATTGGTCCGTTAACATAGTGGGCGGCTAACCGATTAGGATCAGGCTGAAAGTTAGTTACCCCAACCAGGAAAACAAGCAGAGAAGAAGCGTAGCCAATAAAGAACTGCCATGGAAAAAGTTTGACTACTGCCGCTATGGCAAAACAAGCGAGGAGATATACGGTTATATCACCATGGATTAATTGGTCTACACTGCTCATGGCTGCACCCCAGCAAAGGAAAAAATAAGTTTCACCGACGGTTATGATTCTACTCAGTTTAGTTATCTGTCCCGGTGATTTGGGAGCGGCCAACAAAATATAAAGTATATATATGACCTGAGTAGTCAGCAGAATTATGTACAGATAGTTGCGGTAGAGAAGACCCGGATGAGTTTCAAAGTATTGCGGGCTGGGAGTTGGGTAATTCCATAGAAATAAAAGAACTATACCAGCAGAAAATAAAAGGATAGAAAACATAAATTGTGATGTAAGGCTGCTAAAATACTGCTTATTGGAGAACGCAATTTGACCTGTTTCGTTTAGCTCGTTGCTTAATGCATATAATTGCTTAATTCTTTTTGTCATTTATTGTCGACCCCTTAATCTGCTTGTTTTAGTGCTTAATGTTAGAATCCTAAAGTTTCACTTTTAACAATGAAACCAATCGATTCCATATAATGAATTAGTTTTTCTAGATACTCAAAGTTAATTTCAGGCCATTCAAAGCCCAACTGGTGCAGGTAATCTACGGTAATACCAGAATCGATAACGGCAAAATTCTGCAACCCTATAGAACGGTTAATGCTAAAATCGTTAATAATTCCTGTGAGCAGATCACGTCGGTAAGGGTCAGTTTGGATTTCCTTAATCTTGTCCTCATAATCACCCCGGTTCAAATTTTTAATAGGATAGCCGCATTGATGGGCAGCCTTCGTCAGATCATTTAAATGTATAGTTTTATGATTAAAAACATGGAATATATGGCAGTTGCTTTCTTCTATCTCAGACAGCAGAATAATGGCACGACTGCAATAATCTACTGGTGAGAGCTCAATGTCCAGGGTTTGGTAATCTTCTTGAACAAAGCCCAACTGGATTATTGATCTTAATCGATTATAGAGTGCATTATCATTGATATTGGCCTGGAATTGTCCGTCCGAATAGCGTCCCGCCAGAACGCCGATACGATGGATGGCAGCATTGAGGCCTTTCGCCATGTGTTGCAGGATAAGGTTTTCGGCTTCAAACTTGCTTCTGACATAAACGTTTTCATAATAATGCTGTCCGATATAAAGGTCATTTTCAGTAAATACTGTCTGACCCGGGTTCTGATCCACCAGATAATATCCTGAGACACTGGTAGTGGATACATAGTGCAGCCTCTTATTACCTTGTCTGCAGAACTCTGCAACACTCTTGGTTCCATTTACGTTGACTTTTTCGAATTGATCATAACCACCATAATGCTTTACCATGGCCGCGCTGTGAATAACGGTGTTAATTGTTTGGGATAGCTCGTTAAATTGAACGTTATTAAGGCCCCAACCGGGCAAAGTGATATCTCCGGGATAAACGTGCACCCGTTTAAGAATGGCCTGTATTATGGCTCCGGGGAAGTAGAAATCAAGTACATTCGCCAGACGATGTTGAGCCTCCGTCTGAGAGTTTCCGCGTATCAGACAATAAACCTCAGCATCCGTTAATGTTAATAAATCCTTGAGCAGATGAGATCCCAAATAACCGGTAGCGCCAGTCAGCAAAACATTGCCAAGTTTAGTTTTTTTAGGACTGACAGGGAGGTTACGGGGGTCATGCTTGAAGGGAACAACAGCGATATCTTTCATATTGCTATCCCACTTCACTTCGTCTCCAACTCCGCTAATTTTGTCAGACAGAGCGCGTATCGTCTGATAACGATAAAAATCCCGGGCGGTCAAGTCCCAATTGAACGGCAACAGAGCCACCAGCATACGGACGATTTTTAAAGAATCCCCGCCCAATTCAAAAAAGTTATCGTCAATTCCAACCGGGTTTGATTTCAGCTTATCTGCCCATTCCCGGGCGAGTATTTCATCGACTTCATTGCGCGGCTTACTATACCTAACTGAAGAGGTGACAGGCTGGTCAGGCATATTCATCAATGTCCGGCGGCAAACCTTACCACTCGGATTAACCGGCATTTCATCGAGAGTAACAAACACAGACGGAATCATATATTCAGGTAAATGATCCGCCAGGTATTTACGCAGATTGGAAATATCCAAATCCGGATCGGCAATCAGATATCCACAGAGATATTGGATATCGGTTTCATCTTTTTTTGCAGCCACCACTGCTTCAGAAATCTCTCCATACTCGCGCAGAATTTGCTCAATTTCTCCTAATTCAATGCGATAGCCGCGTATTTTGACCTGATGATCTTTGCGCCCCGCGAAATGTATGTTTCCATCCCGATCCCATTCAGCCAGATCACCGGTTTTATACATTCTCTCACCAGATCTGAACGGATTAGGTATAAATCTTTCTTCAGTCAAATCGGGGCGATTTAAATAACCCCGGCCAACTCCTGCACCACCAATATATAATTCCCCTGTAAAACCATAAGGAACAAGATGCAGCCTTTTATCCAGGATATAAGCCTGAAAATTTGCCACCGGATGACCAATCGTAATCATCGCGTCCTCGGTGACATCTTTAAACGTACTGTAAACAGTAGCCTCAGTAGGCCCGTAACCATTAAATATACGGGCCTGAGTATGTTTTTTCAGTCGCTCCGCCAGATGTTGAGGCAAAGGTTCTCCGCCCAGAATAATATCGGTCACGGTGGTCAGACCGGAATTAAACGCTTCATCTGATGTCAGCATTTGCATTCGGGAGGGAGTGGTTTGAATAATATTTACCTGCTGGGCCTCGATCAAGTCTTTAAGTTTCCAGGGGAGCAATTGCTGTTCTTCATTGGCAATCACCACCGTTAAACCTTTCACCAGCGGAAGCAAAGATTCAAAGACAAAGATATCAAAACAGATGGTAGTAACAGACAACATCGTTTTTCCGCTCAATTCAACTTCCCGCTCCATGGCGGTAAAAAAATTGACTACGGAATGATGTTCCACCATTACGCCTTTGGGCTTGCCGGTTGATCCGGAGGTGTATAGTACATAAGCCAGATCAGTTGGGGCATTTACATTATCCAGATCCGAATCTTGATTGGGAAGACCGGATGTCTCTCCCAAGACAATATAGTCAAGCTCTTTAATATTCGCAGTCAAATGAGGCTGGGTTAATACCAGTTTCGCACCACTGTCTGTTAAAGTGTATTGAATTCTCTCGGTTGGATGGGTAGGATCCAGGGGAAGATAGGCCCCGCCTGCCTTAAGAATAGCCATAATGCCAACGATCATTTCCAGTGATCGGTCTGCCATTAAACCGACAATGGTTCCAGGAGCTACCCCGCGCTCACGCAGCAGCCGGGCATATCTATTCGCCTGCCGATTCAAGTCCTCATAGCTCAGGCGGTCACCTTCGAATACCAGCGCAGTCTTTTGCGGGGTTCTTATAACCTGTTCTTCGAATAATTGGGGGATGGTTTTATCATGCGGATAATCAGCCCGGGTATTATTAACTTTGTCCAACAGCCAGGCCCTCTCGCCGGCCGTAATAAGGTTCAACTCGTAAATCTTTTTAGAGGGTGTGCTTAAGGCATCGTTCAGCAAGCATACCAGATGATTAAAAATATGTTCTGTATCCTCTTCATTAAACAGAGCCGTTTGGTAATCAATTTCCACTTTTAACTGACCCGCATTTTCACGATCACTTACGTGAAAAAGCAAAGCATTGGGATCACTGCCGCTGGAATAATTGTTGCTCTCAAAAGAGAAAATTGAATTAAAGCGGGCACTTTGGTAACTGAGCATAATGTCATATAGGTTGCTGGTTGTTTTATGTTGGCTGCGGATATCTTCCAGTAATAAGTTGTAAGGATATCTGTGGGATCGGAACCCACGCCATTCCTCAGCGACTTGCAGGGCAAATGCCTCAAAATCAAATTCTTCATTGACAAATAAGCGTACTGGTATCGTTTCGATAAACATGCCGAGGGTGGTCTTTTCTTTGATTGTTTTTCTATTCAGCAAGGGGGTACCGATTATGATATCTTCCCGATCTAAAATTCGATGCAGATAAATAGCTAAAGCAGATAGGAACAAAACAAAAACGGATACGCCTAATTCTTCGGCGTATTGATTGATTCTGGTAGTTAAATCCCAGGATAGGGCGAAGGACTTTCTTTTAGATTCACAGGATCCAAAAGCGATATTGGCAGGACGAAGGCTGGTTGGCTCAGGTACAGTGGCAAATTTATTATTCCAGAATTCCCGGTTAACTCTGAATTCCTCGGATTGTTCATACTGCCTTTCCAATTCTATATAGTCTAAATATGATGGAAAATTCGGATCATCAGGCTCAGCTCCAGCTTTAATTTTGAAATAGAAATCATTGATCTGATTACCAATCAAAATCATCGACCAGGCATCAGCAATGGCATGATGAGTTTTTACGTAAAAACCTCCGTCACCTTCGCCAATTTTATATAATACAAACTCAAATAAATCCGAATCAATAGATTTAAAAGGAATATTTCCATCCTCATTCAGCCATTGGAGAAAGGTTTTCCATCCGCCCTGGCTGCTGAAGTCTATAAACTTTAACCGGTGATTCTGGTACGGAGCAACATACTGTCTGAGTCCAAGAACATCTTCCAGGATTCTTAATCGTAAGCCATCATTATACTTAATGACATAGTTAATGGCTTGCTCAAGAGCGTTAAAATCAAGACCCTTCCTAAGCCGCATAGTACTAACTATATTGGCCACCCCGGTACCCGGATAAAATTTCTCCGTATACCAGATTGCTTTTTGGGGGTAGGTCAGCGGATAAAATATCGGTGCTTTAATCATTTTAATTCCTCACTGCCTCAGCTTGAATTCGCCTCTGCTAAAATTCGCCATTATTCGAACATTAAATTTAATGTATTCGAGCAGTAAGGATATTTTTCCTCCCATTTTTTAAATTTCGTATATTTATATTATTAGAATGGAAGAAATATTACATCTGAAGCGACTTGGATAAGTCCCGAACCATACCAATAACATCGACATGAAGTAAGGCGGGCTCAAACTGGTTTGAAAGCGCACATGCTGCCAGGCGGTACTCCGGCTCAAGCTTGTAGTACTTAAAGTACATTGATTGTTTTTCCAACTGATCTATTGGGTCAGCCATGGGATCGGACAGACCCTGACCTGTCAGTTTCAGCATACTTTCCCGCCGGGTCCATAAATCGTAGAAATAACCGAGCTGCTGTGCAGGGGGCAGATTCAGATAGTGCCGGTAAGCGGGCAGGGGCAGAACATTTTTGGCCAGATTAAAGTCGATGGGTTCCATCAATTGAACATCAATTCCTACCGGACTTTGGTCAATTGCACATACTACCCAGTGACCTGAATGAGACAGGTTAAAGTGGAATGGCTGATTTGATTCTGCCAGATAAGGTTTGCCGAATTCAGTGGTTTTAAACAGCAGGTTCTGGTTACTCACTCCCAGATATTGTATAGCCAGGAATCTGATCAGCAGATCTCCAATCAGGGTCGGGTTCATAGATTGTGAATCACGCATACCATAAAAGCGCTGGCGCTTATGGCCAGATACAAACTTCAACCATTGTGGAGCAAAGTCTATATCCCTGATATCAACTGCGTATACCTTAACCATTGTGTTCTCCCTGCTAAATGTGATGCTGCGACCGGCATCCTTCTTTGCTGTGCCTGACTCATTGCCATTGGGATCACTGCGGAACTGCCAGCTATCTCAAGCAAGCCTTCCCGGCATTAACGTAACCAGGGTCAATTTATATGTGCTTTGCTGTACACAAGCGAAACGTTTCTTAAAGTATTAATTACTATATCCGTTAAGTTTCTCCTTCAATCTTCTGACCAGCTTTTTGTACTTTTCCTCTTCTCTTAACGGCGCGAAGGCCGGGTTTTCCTCGATGGTCATGAGGAAATTGGTTTTGCTGGTGATCTCATCGACCGGCGCATTGGACCCGATGGGGATATTCTCCTCCAACCATTCATCCACCTGGTTGAAATAGGCATTGCCTTTTAACTTCAAAGGAAACTTGAGTCCGACAACCGTATTCACATAACGTTCCAAGGCCTGCAAGGCTTTTTCCTTTTCCTGCTGCATTACATATCCCTGCGCCGCCACAATATGAAGGCCAAACACCGCATTGGTCATCACCTCTTTCATTTGGAAAGCATCGATCATCTGGACTCCCTGGGCATAGATCTGATCGAACAGTTCCGCTTCGGTCATGTGCAGGGCAAGATAATTGGTTAAAAGCGTTAACGTTGCGATCACATTCTGAAAGAGCATGATTTGATTGACTTTTTTGGCCTGGTCGTTTTCTCCCCGCATTTGATGGGCCATGATGAGCATGACATCATCTCCGCTATAGGGTGCCAATTGATCATTTAACAAATCAATGACTGCGGTGGTGTTGCCCAGCGCCACCTCGGCCAGAGCTTGCATGGTATTGGCCATTTTGATATCACGGACACTGTCTGATTCTTCCTTTATCCGCTGACACAGTGCAATGCATTGCTGCAGCATCTCGTGTTGGAATTGCTCGTTTTTAGCCTGAGGCGCATGGTTTAGCAACAGTTGGATCATCGCCAGCAAGAGCGGAAAACAGGAGTAGTATTCCCGGATGACCTGATTGCACCGCTCCATCACTTCGTCAAAGGGCCGGGATGCAAACGCATGGGAGAGTTGATTGTATAACTTTTTGATGTCCTCGCTGTTCAACTGAGGTGAATAGCCCAACAGTTCATCGACGGTTACATTAAAATACGTGGCCAGTTCCGGCAGCAGCAATATATCCGGATAGCTTTGCCCGGACTCCCACTTGGAAACGGATGCTTTGGATACGCCAATATATTCGGCCAGCTTTTCCTGGGTGATGCCTTTCTCTTTTCTTTTTTGAGTAATAATCCTGCCTATATTCAAGTTTTTCATCTTTGATCTCCTCCTTGATTCTTATTGTATCCACTGCCCCCTATTCTGACGATGGATTTGTAGTTGATTTTGGTTGAAAAAGTCAACCAGGAGGAAACTCGGATGAAACAACCAGGTTTGCCGGAACAGCCTATCAAGAGCTGACGGGAAGTCCCATACTATTATGCTGTGATCTGTTATAATGAACTGAGAATTTTATGCAAATGGCTGTAACCATCAGAAAGACCGTTCGGCGGACGGGGTGAGAGGCAGGAAGCATGGGGGAGGTACAAACATGGTTATCGATAAAATTGGCCATATTGAGGACAATCTTTATTATCTGGGCTTCACGGAATGTCCGATCTATCTGTGGGACGGGCCGGAACCGGTCATTTTTGATGCGGGCGTGACCAGCGCCGGGAAAATCTATGTCAACGCCATCCGTTCCGTGCTGGGCGACCGGCAGCCTTCCTTGCTGTGCCTGACCCATTGCCATTGGGATCACTGCGGCACTGCCGCCTATCTCAAGCAAGCCTTCCCGGAAATGAAAATCGCTGCCACCGCTTGGGGGGCAAGCACGATCAAACGCCCCAATGCCCTGGCCCTGATCCGCATGCTGAATGATGCCACCCTGAAAAAGATTGAAGCCGCCCCGGTTGATCCATCCTATTTGAATACCGAACCTTTTGCGCCCTTTGAAATCGATATTGATCTGCAGGATGGTCAAGTCATTTCGCTGGCCGACGGCACCACCATAGAGGTCCTGGCCACGCCCGGCCACACCCAGGATCATCACAGTTTCTGGCTGCCCGGGGAGAAGATCCTCTTTGCCGGAGAAGCTGCCGGGGTTTTCTACAGCCACGACACGATCACCACTGAATTCGCCTATGACTATGATGCCTATCTGTCTTCCCTGCTGCGGCTGGCGGCACTGCCGGTGGAAACCTTTTGTCAGGGACACTATTATATCCTGTCCGG
>JAAYCZ010000043.1 GCA_012729495.1 Syntrophomonadaceae bacterium
CTTGCAAAACGGTATTCACTTTCACCAAGCTTTAATTGCTCCACCAACCATTTCCTCCTTGCAGGTCTATAATTATCGACTCAGTACATTTAGAGTCTATCATTATAGACCTGACTTGTCAAAAAAAGCGCCGTCATATCCTTTTAGTCAAAAGCAATATAACTTTTCGCCCATTTGGACATTTTGGCAGTATCGGGGTTCGTTTGCATTTCCTGCCACTGTTTATCGGTCAGACGATTATCGGCCGGCCAGGGAAATTCATACCAGGAATATACTCCTCCGCGGGCCAGTTGCAGTTTCCCATCTACCGGCACCAGCGCGTAAATAGTAAATATGTTTCCGGTGGCTTCCTCCAGCACAAGCCTAAGATCAGGATTGGTTACTACATCTGCCACCAGGGCCGCAGGGTGATCCTCCACAGCCAGTGTTTCACCTTTTTTCAGATCCTTTAACGAGGAGGACCAGAACTGATATAGATCATTGCCTATATTGCGAACTAATAGTTCATCTGCTTCACTTAATTTACCCCCGTTTAATTCCTTTTCCGAAATACATTTTAGTGACACTGACAATTTTTCCATTTTTAGAAGCATATCCGCATCTGCTTCATTAATCAGTTTTCTTTTTTCTAAGCCTTCTCTGGTCATATGGCAAAGTGATGCTAAATTTGCATATACATATGGGCGGGGTTCAACATAACCCGATTCTGCTTTTACTTTGGGAGGCAGGCACCCACAGGCGACATAGGCCTGTTTAGCGTATAAGATACTGTCATGTTTTAATTCCGTCCAACTGCCCAGAAAGGTATTGAGATCCTTCAATTGCCAGGCCTCTTTCTGCATAAAAGAAGGATAACCCTGAACCGGGGCATCCAGCAACGGTTTTAAATTATGAAGCCAGCTCCAGTACAGATCCTGCACCCAGCTTGCTTGATCAAGGGAACTAATGTGGGTTTGCATGGCTTGCATATTTTCCGGATAATTTTTATACTGCGTTTCCCCAGCTGCCTGCAAGAGCTGATAAGCGGGTTTTGAACCCATGGCAGCAGGGATGTCCAGCGCCAAGGGGAGCTGGCGATATTTTCCCTGCGGGTTTTCCAACACTGCATCATAAACAAGGTTTTGAAAGATATGGGCATCGAGGTTGTAACGCTGACCCATGAAACGAAAAGCGGTAATGGCTTTGTCCCTTTCGGGCTGTGTTTTACGGTCGTAAATTGGGATGGAGTTTATGGCAGGTGGGCTCAGGCGGGCTAGTTCCTGCCTGAATTGCTCCCATTGCGCACGATTTTTCACCAATTCTTCATACTTGATACCGGGGCCGTACACTTTGGTAAACAATGCCTGGTATTGAGGATAAGTATAATCATCGCTTTTTCCTGCAAAAAAGGAAGTAAGCTGGTATATATCCTGCCAACGATTGAGATTATCATTGCTGTTCAAGGCAAGAACCATCAGCAAGGCGGAGCGGCTTTCGTCTTCGTTATTCGTCCTGAAACTCAGTCTGCCATACCACATCATGGCTTGAAAGTATCTGGTAAGTACATCTGACATAGCATAATGACCGCGCGGTACATATTGGGTATAATCCTCTTTCAGCTGAAGCAGCGGGGGGAGGTTCTGACCAAGATTCATAACGGGGGAGACCCTCTGCGTATCTTCATGCCGGCTGATTAAACCCAATTCATCGGCGACTGCTTTTTCTATTGCTGCCGGCACCTGGCAATTGGGATCCAGCAAGCGGCAAGCCACAGCAAAGTAAGCCACATTGCGACGAGCGGCGTTTTCCCAGGGGCTGTCTTTCAAAATCTGATATTGCTGGGCTGACACCTGCAGCATGGCTTGGCTCAGCTCATTTACTTCGCTGTACAAATATGATCTTTCGGTGCTTCGCAGCAGATAACTGTAATAGAGATGATAGGTATGTAACATGGCGTCGGTAGTAATAAAATTTGGAATTCCATCATTGTTCGCATAGAGTTGATAAAACTCTTTGGATTCAGAAGGTACAACCACGAAGTGGTTATTGCGAAGAAGCTTTGCGGCACTGGGAGAAAAATCAAAATCCAAATAATTGTTAATAGTTGATAGATCAATAGAGCTCGGTTGGGGCGGTACAGATGGGTTTATATTTAACGCATATTTTTGATAGTAAGCAAACTCACCGGCAATCGGTTTTAACGCAGCAGTGTTAATATTGCTGTTCGTATCATTTACCTTTCCGCAACCAACCGTGCCATTTGCCAAAAATACCAGCAGAAATAAAAAAAAAAGTGCCTTTGAGCTTCTCCTGAAGCAAATTCTCCCCATTGTTTTTCCCCCTTTAAATATCTTTTTAGATATACGCATATAAATGGCATTTCTTACAGATATATGGTAATAGTATCACAACTTTCATGGAAAGAGATAAATGCTTCAAAATTCCGGGGCCAATCAACTAAATAAATTATTTTGCTAAAGATTTCGTAAATATTATCAGCAGCGATTTAATTGGTAAAGTTGCCAGTTTCAGGCAGGACTTCCGATTGAGTTTGAGGATCACAATACTTTTGGCCATATCAAATATAACGCTACCATTGCTAAGCTGAAAAAACACCTGCATGATCATAATATTAATCTCATGAACTATCCTTTAGGAGAGTTTGATGATAGACCCTCGCGAGATTCTTTATACTAAGACGATAAGGGAATCTTTCACAAATCGGCAGCAGTTATCTCCAGCCCATATCAATCTAAAAACATTTATAACCTTGAAAGCTTTATCAGTTTTCATCTGTATTAATAGAACAGTGTTTTCTGACAAGCGTTATTAAATGAGGGGATTTTTTATGGATTACAGAAAAATTGTGATGATAGCTGCAGCCCTGGCAATAGCAGTAATTATTACCGGGGCGGTGATCATTTTACCCAAAATGGATGCGGTTAAGTACGACGCCCCGTCTGCCAATCATTCAGCTTTTGACCGTCCGGATAAATACGAGGACGAAATAATCTATGGCGCTATTCATACTCCTTTCGCCAACTTTCGGATCACATCTGATTTGAATAGTAACAGCTATCCGGTTATTTTTGAAGAGGATGGCAAGATGGGGTTTAAGGATCAAAGCGGGAAGATTATTGTGCCGGCCATATACAGCAAAGCCAATAGCTTTTGGAAGGGGGTGGCCAGCGTACGGATTGATCAAGATGGGCAGTATGTCTGGAAGGATGTCGATATGAACGGCAAGATATACGATTATGATGAGGTATATGGTTTTGAATTTGGCCTATCGCCAGTGTCCCAAAACGATAAATTCGGATTTATTAATACTGCCGGCGAACTGGTAGTCCCTCTGATTTATGACCAGTTGTTTTGCTCTTATACCGCTGACGGGCGTTCCACCTATGCGCTTAAAGATGGCCGGTTTGTTTATCTTGATCTTAAGAATGGATACGAGGAACGGTTTGAAAAATACGACCCGGCACGAAAATCCGTATATAAACGAACCATTGACCTTAATCGTTACAATCTGGTAGTTGCCAACAATATGCTAATTGTCGACGGTCTTGCCCAACCGTCAGCCTTGAATTTTCCTATCCCTATTCTGGAGGGAATGAATTTTGATCTGTATACCCGGCAGGGAAAGCTGGGAACCTATCAAGCAAAGTTAATCCCGGGATTTTATGAGGGAGAAATATTCATCTCTTTTCCTGATTATATCGGACCTTCTTTAAATGAAACGGAATACTATGCGGTATTAAACAGCCGTCATATAAGTAATGATAAAGTAGTTCAATTAAACGCTGCTGAAAAAATGGTTAACACCGTCCGGCATTATTTACAAGCCAATAATATTGAAAATACACCTTTTGTCATCAGTATGGCCTTTGCCGGAGACTTAAGCGGAAACGGGGTCCGGGGTGCAGTGGTGCAGATAGATGATACCTACAGAAAAAAAGACATCCCTGTGCCATTTGAAGAAAAATGGACTCCAAGGCAGTTTACC
>JAAYCZ010000044.1 GCA_012729495.1 Syntrophomonadaceae bacterium
AATATAATTGCTCACCTGGGCGCGTTTCTGCTGCGGCCAAACTGGCCGCTGGTACCCAGTATGTTCAGCGGTTACATTAATGCTGATTATATAAAACACCGCCATCAGAAATGGTGGCAAGAGCTAACCGGAAACCTGTATTTTGCTGACATTGATGAGTCTCCCGAAGGTGTTGTAGGGTCTGATCTTGATACTGATACATTGGCGGGAGAAAATGCTGCGCCCGAAGCGGCAGCTGCAAATGAAAATGAATATCCCGGCAACCAGCAGCTTGATCTTGGTGACGAGAATAGTATCAATTAAATAAATCCTGTTTGTTGGAAAAATGTAAATGGTATATTCTTTAATTATCCATACGTCAATAAAGTTTCAGCAGTATCATTCTGTACTGTATGGATCTGTATGGATATTGACAAGCACTTTACAACAGTTTCCGGTCATTAATGTACTTTCAACTGCTATGCTTTCGGCATCGATTTTGCCTGCGGCAGTGATCATGGCAAACATGGGATCAAGGCACCATCCATTACAAGGATTTGCTCCCCCCATTTTTTTGGACAGTGCGCATAACTTGCATGAAACTGCCGTAGCAATATAGCCGTCACCTGTTTTTTCCACAAGCCAGTTTGCACAGCCATAAATCTCTGCAAGCTTGCAAAAGACATCCTCAATGGTTTTAATGCCAAGCTGTTGATTTAAAAAGGGCGCTGTCTGTGCCTGCCTTTCTTTTCTTCTTTCTACGATTGTATCAAGCACCTTTAGCTTGTCATAAGTGTTTACAGTCTCTGCTATAGATGCTGCATAGGTATTTTGCAACAGGGTAAGTCTCTTCTCAATATCCATTTTTCATCTCTCCCTTTAATTATTTATTTAAACGTTCGTTAGATATTGGAAAAAAAACGCTGCCATTCGTGATGGATAACAGAACAAAGCAACTCAGTTGCCAGCTAATTGCCAGCTTCCAAGTGGCAAATCAAATTTGCGAAAAACTATTGGCGGGACCAATAATCCATCTGCAAGTCTTTTCATCAATTGCAGAAAATAATTATTCACACCCACGAAGAACAATTGATATCTCTTCCCGTATTTCTTTTTCAGGTAGAAACCTGTTTTTGACGACAATGCTTTCTATCAAAGTCTCCAATAAATGTACTAATGTTCGTACAATCGCAATATCATTGTCTGCATTCTCCAGATACGGTTTTAATATCTGATAATGCCGTGGAAGTATATTCTTTTCCCACTCATCCATGATTTCCATCAGTTCCTCATCACCATCAAAGGACATATAAACCTTGATTCCAAGCCGGTATACTTTTTTATCATAATTGCTCAGAGAGTTCAGATCATACACAAACCTTGTATAAAAATCTATGATGTTATTTGTCCTCGAGAGTACTGCCTGCCTTTTTAAAAGATCAAAAAATTCCTTTTTAATTATTTCATCGAACAATTCCTTTTTATTTTTATAGTAATAATAAATCATTGGTAAAGAGCAATTAACGTCATTTGCTATATTGCGGATAGATGTACCATGATAACCATTATTATTAAAATGATCTACTGCTACTTCCTTAATTCTTTCCTTTAGATCTTTTTCCAATATATATGTTCTCCTTTATCTAACGTTCGTTAGGTATATTATATTATCTGGTAAAAAAAAATACAATGGGTTTGAATATTGCACCTACAGCACTAGCTAAATATCTAAATAGGTTCGGATTTCCAACCTTTTAGCAATCATTTGGGAGCCATGGTTTCTGAGCTTGATGCATATTAGCAACATGCTCTTTCCGGATTCAAATCGTTTCGATATAATGGCTGAAGCAAAAGAATTCTATCACCGTTTCTATGATATGGAATTCGACCCTGACTCCATCAACCGTTCGTTTGGCAAACCTCATATTCAATGGCAGTGGCAGCAAAAGAGCCTGCTGTAAATGCAACAGCAGGCCCTTCTTATTCCTGAATCAGTCAATGAGGATTGCTAGTCAATTGGCAATCCTTTTCCGATCACTTTCTAATTTTGCAATGCCAGCGACCTTCATGATTTTAGGCTGAAACAGCCCTTTTCTGGCGCTGCAGTGTCCGGCTGGCATTCAATATAGCCAGCAATGTTACTCCCACATCAGCAAAAACAGCTTCCCAGATATTGGCCAATCCGAAAGTACCAAGCAAAATAAAGAAAGCTTTAACTGTTAATGCCATATAGATGTTCTGCCAAACAATTCTTCTGGTCCTTCTGGCGATTTCCACTGCCCTTGCCAATTTGGAGGGGGCGTCCTCCATCAGAACCACATCTGCGGCTTCGATCACCACATCACTACCCATTCCGCCCATTGCCACTCCTATGTCGGCCCTGGTAATAACGGGTGCATCGTTGATGCCATCACCGACAAACACCAACTTCTGTTTTTCGCGATGCTTTATCTCCTTTTCCAATTCTTCAACCATTTGAACCTTATCTTCCGGCAGTAATTCCGCAAAATAAGTATCGATCCCGATTTCCTGGCTGACCTTTTCAACCACAGTTTTATCATCACCGGAAAGCATTACGGTTTTCCTAATCCCCAGCTGCTTTAACCGGCTGATTGCCTCTTTTGCATCAGGTTTCAATTCATCAGATATAACTATATATCCGGCATAAACCCCATCAATTGCCACATAAATAATGGTTCCAGGAACATCACAATCCTCATGGACAATGTTTTCCTTATGCATCAGGCGGTCATTTCCCGCCAGAACCCTTTGCCCATTTACACTGGCGCTGATTCCGTGGGCAGGAATTTCACGGTAATCCTGAACCTGGTCGTCTGTGATATCTTGCCCGGTCTTTTCTTTATATGCAGCAAGGATTGATTGAGCAATGGGGTGATTACTGAATATTTCTGCTCCGGCCGCCGCCGACAAGATTTCTTCCGGAGTAATGTGGTTTTTGGTTGCGATCTCGGTTACCCGAAAAACCCCCTTGGTCAAAGTACCAGTCTTATCAAAAATGACCGTATCCAATTCCGCCAAGGCATCTATATAATTAGCTCCCTTAACCAGGATTCCGTTTTTTGAGGCAGCTCCAATTCCACCGAAATAGCCCAACGGGATAGAAACCATCAGTGCACAAGGACAGGAAATAACCAATAGTACCAATGCCCGGTAAGTCCATTCACTGAATGTTGCTCCTGGGACTATCAACGGCGGAATAATTGCAATCAAGGCGGCTGCGCCAACGACGATAGGGGTATAGACGTTGGCGAATTTGGTTATGAACTGTTCAGTAGGAGCTTTTCTCTCGCTAGCTTTTTCGACCAATTCCAAGATCCTGGCCACCGATGAATCTTTAAACGGTTTGGAAACCCTGACCGTGAGAAGTCCCTGACCATTGATCATTCCGGATAATATTTTCTCACCTTTTTCAACTTTTCGCGGAACAGACTCGCCGGTTAAAGCGGCAGTATCAACAAATGATGTCCCTTCAATAACCTCACCATCCAGGGGAACTTTTTCACCAGGCTTAATTATTATTACCTGCCCGATCTCAACTTCTTCAGGTCTTACTTGACGCATTCCCCCGTTATCTTTGAGATTGGCATATTCCGGTTGAATATTAAGTAAGGCGGTGATGGACCTCCGTGAGCGATCAACTGCCCGATCCTGCAAGTATTCCCCAACCGCATAAAAAAGCATCACGCCCACTGCCTCTGGTAATTGGTGAATCGCTATGGCTCCAACAGTAGCAATAGTCATCAAAAAATTCTCATCGAAAAACTCTCCGCCCACCATTTTTCTAAAGGCGGCCAGTATGACCGACCAGCCAACCAAAAGATAAGCCGTAATCAAAACAGCATATTCAGCCCATGAGAACGGCGTGTCATGCAGTGATTGGTTAAATATTAATCCAATGGCAAAGAGTAATCCTGCTCCGATGATCACCCACAGACTATTATGTGTTTCCGCTTCCTCTGTTGATGAGAAAGACTGTAAACTTTCAGCCTTTCGCAGTTTTACTTCCGGTTCCACCCGTTTAATAACAGCGCGGGCTTCTTCTTCCAACATTTCCGGCAGTTCGATGCTCAATGTATTAAAGTTGACGGTTATATTCTCCAAACCATTTACTTTTCGTAGTTCCCGCTCCAGTTTCGCGGCACAATTTGGACAGTCCAGTCCTGCCAATGAATAACGCATATTCATTCCCTCTTTCACGTCTCGTCCTTACCCCTATATAAATTGGCTTCGTTTTCTTTAATTCTTTCTATCCCTGATCTTATTCCTCGATGAGTCTTATTCGTTTATATGCTTTAACCCCAGTTCAAAAATTTGCCTTACATGTTCATCTTCCAGTGAATAGAATACGATTTTGCCTTCTTTGCGGTTTTTAACCAATTTAGCCTGCTTCAGAACCCTGAGCTGATGTGAGACTGCTGATTGCGACATATTTAATAAATAGGCTAAATCACACACACACATTTCAGCTTCATCTAAAGCCCATAATATCTTGGTTCTAGTCGAATCTCCGAAAACCTTAAATAGTTCCGCAAGATCATATAATGATTCTTCCGGAGGCATTTTTCCTTTAACCTTATCGACAATATCCTCATGGATTACATCGCAGTCGCACCGGTCGATTGTTTGCATCCTTTTAGACATTTTACAATCGCCTCCTTTTATTTGAACACATGAATAAGTGTTCATGTATTGTGATTTAATTATATTTTTACCTATATACCGTGTCAATAGATACTTGAATATACTTTCAAGTGTTTATTTTTTACGTTTAGCTTCAGTAAGCTTCAGACAAAAAGGAGAAACTATTTTAGGAATTCATGAAGACCTGTCTGTAAGCAAACTTTTTGAAGGTTAGTAGTTTTGGACATAATGAGGGTAAACTGGTATAATAATTACTTGATAATTAAAAGCAACCTGGTTTAGCAGGTTGATTAAGGAGTGATAATAATGGCTCAGGCAGAGAAAATAAGCTGCCAGAAACGCTATATAAAAACCAGGGGCTATTTAAATGAGCTAAAGCGTAATGGAATAGTTCCCGGAACGGTATATGGCAAAGGGGTAGACAATCAGGCCATATCTATAAGCCTTAAGCAGCTTACTCGTACCTTCCAAGCTCATGGCTCCAGGGGTCTATTCTCACTGGAAATAGATGAGGGCAGTGGCTTAATGGTGGTAGTTCGGGAAATACAGAGGCATCCTATTACCGGGCAGATTACCCATATTGACTTCTGGAAGGTAAGGCTGGATGAGAAAATAAACAGTACCGTGGGTATTTCCATGGTTGGTGAAGAAGAGATTATGAAAAAAGGTGGTATCCTGCAAGCAGGTGCTAAAGAAATCGA
>JAAYCZ010000359.1 GCA_012729495.1 Syntrophomonadaceae bacterium
CGAGGTATAAAATCCATCAGGAAACCCTCCTCTCCCCAGCAAGTCCGGCGATGACCGAACCGCGTACCAGGGTTCCCTGCAATTGTCCGTTGTCATCGACAACGGCAATGGGAATAGGGGTACGGGCCATCGTATTGAGCAGATCGCAAAGCAAGGTATCGGGTGATACCGTCGGCACATCCTTTTGCATATATTCACCTGGATCACGTTCATATTGCCGGATCAGCTGATCAGCATCTTCGGCACTTAGATAACCCAGCAGATGCTGGCTGCGGTCTACCACAAAGATGCCTGATATACCCAAACTTTTCATTCTGTGCAATGCCACCATGGGCCCTTCCCGGGGATAGGTGATCGTATGGGCACGGACCATGACCGCCGCGGCTGAAAGAGCTTTGCTGCGGTCAACGTTTTCTACAAAACGTGCAACATAATCGGTAGCGGGGTTTAACAGTATTTCTTCCGGATCACCCAACTGGACAATTTCTCCATCCTTCATCAACGCGATATGATCTCCTATCTTTAAGGCTTCATCAAGATCATGGGTGATAAAAATTACAGTTTTGTGCAGTTTTTGCTGCAGGGCGATAAGTTCGTCCTGCATTTCCTGGCGAATCAAAGGATCCAGTGCGCTAAATGGTTCATCCATCAACAGGATATCTGCATCGGTGGCCAGTGCCCGGGCAATACCTACTCTTTGCTGCATACCTCCGCTCAATTGATGTGGATATGAGTTGGACCATTCTTCCAGCCCCACCATGGCCAGTGCATTCTGGATCAAATCTATTCTCTTGGGTGCCGGCACGCCTTGGATTTCCAAACCGTAGGCAACATTTCCGGCCACGGTTCGATGCGGCAGCAGTGCAAAATTCTGAAATATCATCGCAATTTTGTTGCGGCGCAAATCAGTTATACCTTTTTTGTTAAGGTTCATTATACTTTGCCCTTCAATCAAAATATCTCCGCTGCTGGGTCGGTTGAGTGCGTTTAAACAACGCAGCAAGGTCGATTTGCCGCTGCCTGACAAGCCCATAATGACAAAAATTTCGCCTGGTTCAACCGTTAAACTGACATTTCTGATGCCTACCACCTGCCTGGTTTTTTTACGAATCGTATCGTTGTCATATCCCTTATTTATCATTGACAAAGCCAGTTCCGGGTTGTTTCCATAAATCATAGTAAGATTTCGTATCTCTACCGCGTTCATACCATACCTCCTTGGATAAAAAATAAAATGGCCAGATGAATCTAAAAAAGGTAAACAAAAATTAGGCTATGCATTAATAATTCCATGCATGCCTGAAGATCCAGATAATACACTATGCGCAGGGGAAAAAGAAAGAATTGCGAATGGTTATTATTGACAGGTAAAAACCATGATCGTGGAATGGGAAACCGGTATTATGCCATTCATTCTCTCCAGTACTTAAGTGCTTGCGAGGTTAGCTGTCGGATTCGGGCCTACAGGCAGCCCTACCATTAATTAATGGATTCACCCCAAATTTGGGTTCCCCGTTCCTGGGTAACCAGGATTCAGCGTAGAAAATGACGCATCAGTGCTTATATTATCCTTTATTATAATTATTCTAATGGAAATTCATTATGGGGGCAAAAGGCTCAGTTATTGTTGAGGCGGGTTTAAATGCCATAATCGGGGAAGAGGTCGAAATAACTAAAAATATCGTCTGTTTATCGCGAATGCGACATACCCACGCGGGATAGTTTTCTCCTCTGAACCTGTTTATGGCCAGAATATTTGCCCAGGATTGGGGTTATCTGCGTATGGAAAGTATGCAGATCATCGTTTCAAACGGATACGGCACCTTGGGCCGCCGATCCGTATTGGCAATCGGCCCGAGATCGTGGAGATATTCATTTCCTTCGAGGGGAATTGAGAAGGCCGTGCAGTTTGTATACAAAATTAGAAGGATATTTTAAATGTACAGAGAATAAGAATAAATTACCATATTATATTTGTTTGATTTTAAAGAATAACAGGGGGGTTGTTATGTTTTCACAGCTTAAATTTAATACGCGGTTAATTAGAAAGCGAAGAAGGATGGGCCTGTTTTTGGCAATGTTGCTATTACTGCAGGTCTTAACACCGGCACTGCTGGTGGCGCCGGCCCGATCTGCAGAATCGGTGCTAAATTTACCGGGCATGACAACGTTGTTTAGTTCAGGAACGATCCCTGCGTTTATTCCTGCGAGTAACCTATCTATACCGGGAGAAAATTCCCGTCAGCCTTACAGCCTTTCCATGAAGAAGGGTGAGCTATCATCCTCATCATACATAAACCCCGTCCAGCAAATCCTGCTCGCCGAGGGATCTTTTCAAGACGACCTTTCAGCAAAGAACCCATCTTTACAGGCTGTGGAGGCAACAACAACCGCTTATTATCCGGCCCAGGAAATCATTGTCTGTTATCATGGCGATGATTCTTCCGGTATGCGGATCCAGTCCTTGGAGGAAGAGAACGGTACGACGCAAGAGAACATTCGTCTTGCAGTTGTTCCTTTATCAGCAGAAGATGATCCGGTCAGTGTCATTGAACAGCTGGAAGAGAATCCGGCAGTAAAATATGCCGAGCCCAACTATATCCTGCAAGCCCAGGTTGCACCCAATGACCAGAACTATGCTGAGCAATGGGCGTTGTCTGAGATCAATGCCATATCCGCCTGGGATACAGCGGTGGAGGCTGAAGGTGATCTCACACCGGTGACGGTAGCGGTTATTGACAGCGGCGTGGATGGCAATCATGAGGATCTGGTGGGAAGAATACTAACCGGTTACAACACCATTGGCGGGGTCAACAACGCTGACAGTTCTGATGATTCCAGCAACGGACACGGGACTCATATCGCTGGCATCATTGCTGCGCAAACCAATAACGGGACGGGGGTAGCGGGGGCCAGCGGCAATCTGCCGGTCGACATCCTTCCCGTCAAAGTGCTGGACAAGGCCGGCTACGGAACCATGTATGACATTTCCATGGGCATTCGCTATGCAGTGGACTGGGCAGAGATGAACAATCGCAAAATCGTGATCAATCTCAGTCTGGGAGCACGCTTGCCCGATTACCCCATGACTTTGGC
>JAAYCZ010000360.1 GCA_012729495.1 Syntrophomonadaceae bacterium
CAATCAAAATTGACAGGGTTTCGCAAATAATGTTATCATTTATTAGTTCGGGGCGTGGCGCAGCTTGGTAGCGCGTCTGATTTGGGATCAGAAGGCCGCAGGTTCAAATCCTGTCGCCCCGACCATTATGAAACACAAAACCCGTCCAAAGCTGGACGGGTATTATTTTCTATATTAGTTTTGCTTTTACCATATCTCCTGTTGCCCCCTGCCCGGCTTGGATATCTAGTATTAAAGGATTATTTATGATATGATTGCTGTTTTTATTAATAGGCTGGGCATAAATACTACCCTGTTCAAAGATCATTTCCCCCTGGCACAGGTTGCGAACTGGCTTAACGACTTTTAACGGACAACCAAGCTTTATATCAAACCATTTCTGACTCGAAAACAGATCTCCTGATAATTTTTGCAGAGCTGGTTTTATTAACACTTCAAATAGTAAACCTGCTGCACATGGATTTCCTGAAACATTGAACAAGATTTTACCATTAAAAAGTACAACCGATGCTCCCTTGCCAGGAATAATATTTATTCCTCTGAACAGCGGTTTAGCATTTAAATATTCAAACGTTTTATAAACAAGATCATATACTCCCTTACCTGTTCCGCCGGTTATTATAACCATATCAGAAACCATTGCAGCCTTCTCTATTTCATTTGCAATTACCTGCAGATCATCTTCAACAATACAATCCGATAACAACGGTATGGCGCCGGCGCCTTTAATTTTACCGGATAGTAAACTCCGGCTACTGGCATATATTTGTCCTTTTTTGATATGAGAACCGGGTAAAAGTAATTCGCTTCCGGTGTCTATGACGCTTACGCGAGGTTTCTTATAAACATTTATTTTATCAATTCCGCAGGCAGCTATCCTTTCCAATACTTCACCTGTAAGCAACTGCCCTTTAGATGCCACCTGGTCTCCGGCTTTTAACTCCTGGCCCGTTTGGCAGATATTTTCACCCTGTTTTTGACTTCCGCAGGCAGTGATAATATTTCTATTAATATAAAACTTAACATCTTCCTGCTTTATTACTGCAGCACTGCCTTCGGGCACCAGGGCGCCCGTCATTATTTTAAATGTTTCCCCGGCTCTAATTTGCTTGCTTTCTATTGAACCTGCCTGTATGATATCGGTTACCTGTAAAGACAAGGAATTACCGGTGTTTAGTATTTCCAAATCAGCTCTGCCAATAGCGTAACCATCCATTGAAGAACGGTCAAAACTTGGTATATCAATAAAACTAACTATATTATCTGCACTTACCCTCATGAAAGCATCATTAATATGGATATGCTCACAGCCAAGTACATTAATATTGGCGCAACTGATAGCAACTGCTTCTTCCAGACTTATATTTGAAGTCAATTTATATTCGCCTCTCTATTAATAACATTATCCTTTATTATGACATCGCTGCGGATAACTAAAAACATTACTTTCATTAATTACCTCACCGATTGCAAGATTGTAAACTCCAACTTTAAGTCCGGCCTTGTTATTAGCAGCCGAACCTATAAGCCGAAGACCTCCGGTAAGGGATGCATAAAATAAGCGTTACTAAAAATTGCGCCCAATACCAATTCAGCCATTATACCACAAATTCCAGCTAGCTCTTTCTTTCGTGGTTGCAGGTTCAGAATTATCTTGAACCAACCGATCTCTACAAGCCGGATTTGCCTCTGAAACTCCGTGATAAATATGGGCTACTAAGCTCCTGATTTCTCAAGGAATTATTTAACAACGGATATTTTTTCGTTATTCAAGCAGGATTTTTTATAGTGAGTATAGAACACTTACCTAACTGAATATACAATAATATAAAATTAGTGCATAGAAAACAAGATATTAATATTTTATTTTTGGGAAAGGTAAAACACAGGACAGGAATAGAATAGCTCCGAGCTTTCTATCTACAGCCGCCGCCATGATAGTAAAGCCGTGGGTTAACCTGGAAACAGGTTAGCCACCGGGTTAACCTGGAAACGGATTAGCCTTCACGTTACTGAAAAGGAGCCTGAAACAATCTCAGCCATAAGGGATAATGGCTGAGTTGGTGTTGGGCATAATTTTCAGTAATTTTTTTATGCATCCCCGGCCGGAGGTCTTCGGCTTATCAGGTTTGGTCTTGCTCATAAAGGGAAGACCAAACCTAAAATGGCATATATATTCTTGCATTAGGTGAGGTGATCAACGAGAATAATATTTTATTATCCGTAGTGGTTTTTTAACCATTATAAAAAGTGAGAAGGGGGAGGGAGATTGGTGGTTAATGTAACTCGTCGTGGCTTTCTAAAACTGACAGGTATTTCAGCTGTAGCAGTTGCGAGCGGACTGGGATTTGACCTTTCAGCAGCCGAAGCCAAAGGATTTGCTTTGAAACTTGAAGGATGCACCAAAATACCAAGCATCTGTCACTTCTGTTCAGGTGGATGCGGTTTGCTCCTGCATATTAAAGACGGCAAACTGGTTCACTTGGAAGGAAACCCGGATAATCCAATTAATGAAGGGGGACTGTGTCCCAAGGCAGCCAGCCTGGAACAGGTAGCCTATTCACCGGATCGTCCGAAGTTGCCGCTTTATCGTGCACCGGGAGCTGAAGATTTTAAGGAGATTTCCTGGGATGAGGCTATTGAGCGTATTGCCAAGAAAACTAAAGAAGTCCGGGATAAAACCTGGAAGAAAACTGATGAGATAACCACAAGTACCGGGGAGAAAAAAATTGTTCCGGCTAATCGGGCCGAAGGAATAGCTATGATAGGATCGGCTGAGGTTGATAATGAAGAATCTTATCTGCTCACTAAGTTTGCCCGACTAATCGGTACACCATTTCATGAACACCAGGCCCGTATCTGACACGCGCCCACGGTGGCTAGTTTGTCACCTTCATTTGGTCGCGGTGCAATGACTAACTCCTGGCAGGACATGATGAACTCTGAATGTTTCCTGATCGCAGGCAGCAACTGCGCAGAAAACCATCCCATCGCTATGAAATGGGTTAATCGCGCCAAGGCTAAAGGCGCCAAGATGATCGTAGTCGACCCCCGTTTTACCCGTACCGCTGCGAAAGCCGATATCTTCGCCCAGATCCGTCCGGGAACTGATATTGCTTATCTGGGGGCTATGATCAATTATTATATCGAGAATAAACTCTATGATGAATTTTATGTTTTAAATTTCACCAATGCACTCTATAAAATCAGCAAAGATTACAAGTTTGAAGACGGATTGTTCTCTGGTTTCAATGCGGAGAAGAAAAAATACGATTTTGCAACCTGGGCATATCAACTTGATGCTGATAAAAAGCCTATAAAAGCTGATAGTCTTGATGATCCGGACTGCGTATTCCAAAAACTTAAAGCTCATTATTCCAGATATACCTTTGATGTTGCCGAAAAGATAAGCGGTATCCCCGCTGATAAAATCAAATTGATCGCCGATACCTTTGCTGCAGCCAAACCGGGTAATATTTTCTATGCTCTGGGTATGACCCAGCATACCACCGGTGTTCAAGGTATTCGTTGTTATGCTATAATCCAGTTGTTGCTGGGTAACGTAGGTAAAGCCGGCGGTGGCATCCAGGCCCTGCGCGGCGAACCCAATGTTCAGGGTTCCACCGATATGGCCAACCTCAACGCTAACCTACCGGGATATATTCCTTATCCCACCAATGCACAGGTAACATTACACGATTTCGCGGTTAAAAATGGTAATACTCAGCTAAAACCAATGGTTGCGCTGCTTAAATCTTGGTTTGGTAAAAATGCTACCGCCGAGAACGATTACGGCTATGGATGGCTGCCCAAGAACGACCCCAACAATATGCCGATCCAGCCGCAGTTCTTTAACTGGATGGAAAAAGGACAATTCAAGCTGCTCTTGAACTGGGGCTCCAACTCCACCGTTTCCATCCCCGACCGCAAGATGGTAGCCCGGGGTCTTTCCAAGCTCGAGATGTTGGTTGTAGCCGACATATTCCTGGTTGAAACCGCCCAGTTCTGGCGGGAACCAGGCCTAAATCCCAAGGAAATTAATACCGAGGTTATCTACCTGCCGGCAGCTTTCGTTTATGAAAAAGCCGGAACCATGACCAACTCTTCCCGTCTGGTTCAGTGGAAAGAGAGAGCCCTTGAGCCGCTTAATGGCTGTTTACCCGACCTGGATATGATAGATCTGATATTTAAAAAGATGCGCAAGCTTTATGCCGGCAGCACCGATCCCAAGGATGAGCCGATTCTGAAGGCCAATTGGGACTATGATGATGAACACGGTGAAGCCAGCCCCTTAAAGGTGCTGCAGGAACTCAATGGTTATAATGACAGCACCGGTCAACTTACTACCAGCATAGGCGAATACTTGAAGGCACCGATTGGTACGGTTTCCACCGGATGCTGGATATATGCTGGCGTAACTCCACCAGGTAAAAACCTGGCCGACCGCCGGGATAACTCTGACCCTACCGGTCTGGGCCTGAACAAGGAATATGCTTTTGCCTGGCCGGGCAATATCAGGGTGCTTTACAACCGCGCTTCCTGCGATGCCAATGGCCAGCCGGTTGATCCCAAACGCAAATTGATATGGTGGGACGCCCTCAAGGGCGAATGGACCGGTAACGATGGACCTGACGTAGTGGATAAGACCAAGGGACCTGATACCCCTGAAGGAAAGATTGCTTTCAAACAGGCCGCTGAGGGTGTAGGTCGCTTGTTTGCTGCCAGCTACACCAGTGGTTTACCTATCACCGGTGTTCCGACAGAAAGTGTAGCTGCTATTCCAACCCGCGGGGCTGGAATGACGGTTGATGGACCGATGCCTGAATTCTATGAACCTATTGAAAGCCCGGCGGTTAATATGTTACATCCCAAGGTACAGAATAATCCCTGTGCCAAGATTGTTTCCACTGAGTTTGGTGATCCCAAGGATTATCCTTATGTGCTTACTACCTATGGTGTCTGCGAGCACTTCTGTGCCGGTGGTATTACTCGAAATATTCCCTATCTGAACGAGATTATGCCCGAACCATTTGCAGAAATCAGCAAAAACCTGGGTAAAA
>JAAYCZ010000361.1 GCA_012729495.1 Syntrophomonadaceae bacterium
GAGAAATATTGGCCTACGGCATGGGAATCGGAAATCGCCCGGTCAGCGGACCGGTACGGGTGATTATTCATGATGAAGACCTGAAAAAAATAAAGCCCGGTGATATTGTTGTAACCAATGCAGCCAACGCATCTTTTTCCTCCTATTTGGACAAAATCAAGGCGATTATCGCCGAGGCCGGCGGTTTGACTTCGGATGCCGCCATTATGGGTTTAAATGTAGGCATCCCGGTCATTGTAGGTTGTAATGAAGCCACCAGCATCTTTAAGGATGATATGCTGGTTACGGTAGATACACCTCATGGAAGAATATATAACGGGCTGACCAAAGTATTGTAAACGAAGAGAATCAGGTTGAAAGGGGAAGAGTGGTTGTTTAAAATCAATGACCATATTTATGTGGTTGATTTTCAGGGCTTTGAATATCCCCATTGTAATTGCTTGCTGGTAAAAGACGATATTAACTGTCTGCTTGATAACAGCCCCGGAAAAGACGATCTGGAATATTTAAGCAAGCTGCCGATAGACATCATAATAAATTCTCATGGACATATTGATCATTATTTATGTAATGAGCGATTTTCTTACAGCAAAATCTATATGCACCAGGCAGATCAAGCCATAACCCAATCAGCCGACAAATATCTGGAGGCGTTTGGCTTAAAAATGTTAACCCAGAATCCTGTCTTGCAGCAGTTGTATCTTAATAGTGTAAAATACTGTACGACCATGATCGACGATACGATAAGCGAAGGTCAGATAATCAATTTGGGTTCGACCAAAATTCAAGTTCTGCATCTGCCGGGACATTCACCCGGACACTGCGGCTTTCTGTTTCCCGATAAGGGCTTTATATTTACTGCCGATATTGATATATCCAGTTTTGGACCCTGGTATGCCAATCTAAATTCTTCAATAACTGATTATGCCCAATCGATAGAGCGGATAATTGCCATGAAACCGGATTTTATTATTTCCGGTCATGGTGAGGCCTTGATAAAGGACAATTTACCGCATAAACTAACCAATTACCGGGACATTATTTTTGCTCGTCAGGAACGTATCATTGAATTACTGTATAGGGGATATCACAGTCTTTATGATTTAGCCCGTCAATGCCCAATTTACATTAAATTTCCCCGCCCTCAGGAAGTATTTTTCATTTACGAGCAGGTTATGATCCTTGCCCATTTGCGATATATGGAGGAAAGGGGACAATTGATCAGGGAAGCTGACCGCTATTATTTAAAAGATGGGATTCGTCCGGCCAAATCATATTCAGTTTGATTTATTGTCAGGCAGCCAAGCAGCCACGGGGACGGTTCTTGTGGCTGGTGGCGGGTCTTATTTTTTATAAATATCAAAGGTAGTTTGGATGCTAAATTAGAGCGAGCAAAAAAGGCGGGGAGCAAGGCTTGACAGAAGCCCGTGATTGAGGCGGTGTAAGGTATGGCGACACACCCCTTGAGGGGAATGTCCCCTTAAAAAGTACGCTGATTAAACGGGCTTTTGGCACTTTCAGCATGGCTTCTGACTGCGCCGGTGGTTTGGCACAAGCCCGGTTTTCTTTACATAACGCAACTATTAACCTTTTTTGATGATCTAAGGGGCTTCAATATTGAAGCCCCTTAGATATTGGCAATTTAATTAAGTGCAGCTTAAAGCCAGCTTATTAGGCGCTGTAGTCATAAAAACCGCGGCCGGTTTTTCTGCCCAGATAGCCTGCCCGTACCATTTGTTTGAGGATGGGAGCGGGACGATATTTGGAATCACCGGTTTCGCTAAACAGGGTATTGCATACC
>JAAYCZ010000362.1 GCA_012729495.1 Syntrophomonadaceae bacterium
GAGAAATATTGGCCTACGGCATGGGAATCGGAAATCGCCCGGTCAGCGGACCGGTACGGGTGATTATTCATGATGAAGACCTGAAAAAAATAAAGCCCGGTGATATTGTTGTAACCAATGCAGCCAATGCATCTTTTTCCTCCTATTTGGACAGAATCAAGGCGATTATCGCCGAGGCCGGCGGTTTGACTTCGGATGCCGCCATTATGGGTTTAAATGTAGGCATCCCGGTCATTGTAGGTTGTAATGACGCCACCAGCATCTTCAAGGACGACATGCTGGTTACTGTAGATACGCCTCTTGGAAGAATATACAACGGGCTGACCAAAGTGTTGTAACCGAAAAGAAGAAGGGGGAGAGTAATGTTACTCTTTGAGTGAGAGTTATTTGCATAAAAATCTATTCATCTTTTTGATGCTCTGTGCCCCCCACCGGGGGGCTTTTGCTTTTTATTGATAAACTCATTCTATTTAGTTTCTGTTAGGTATATAAATATATAATCAGAAAATTCAAATAATCAAAACAGGATTGGAGTGAGCAAATGAGTATTTATTCAAGTAGGCCTTGGCTACAAGCAATTGATCCCTTGGTACCTCGAGAAATTGATTTACCCGAAATTCCCGTGTACAAATTTCTTTCTGATTCGTTTAAAAAATTCCCCAGTAATATTGCAATTTGCTACTATGGTACAGAAATTACTTATGCCGAGTTTGAGTATCTGACCAATAAGCTGGCAAACGGATTGAAAAGTATTGGGGTAAAAAAAGGCGATCGGGTAGCTATTCATATGGATAATTGTCCGCAATATGCAATAGGGTTCTTCGCCCTTATGAAGCTGGGTGCTGTAGTTGTTCAAATTGGCCCTATGGCATCAGCCAAAGAAATATTAACCATGATTAATGATTCTGGAGCCAAAGGAATTATTACCTTGGACTTTCTGGTTGGCAAGATTCAGGAAATTTTTGATGAAAGCTCATTAGAATTTATAGTAGCAGGTTCCCTTCATGACTATCTGCCTATAAATCCTTTTCCTTGTGCTCCTTTTGGTGTACCTGATCCGCAGCCAATACCGAACCAGGAAAATATTTTCGAATTTAACAAGCTGTTGAATCAATCCGGCCAGTTTAATTGTGCTGATATAAACCCCCGGGAAGATCTGGCAGTTCTACAGTATACCAGCGGAACCACCGGTATGCCCAAGGGAGTTATGATCACTCATTTCAATATTACCTCATATGTTACTTGTGCAAAGATACTGGATTATAAAAATGTTGAAGGTGAAGAGGTCTACCCGGTGAATCTGCCGTTATCACATAATTATGCCATGTTCCAAACCCTGGTTTTACCTATTGCTCTGGGCGGGAAGGTAGTAATAATGGTCAGGTTCCACCCTGATGAAATTCTTAAGACCATCCATCACCATCGCTGCACCTGTTGCCGGGCGGTGCCGACAATACTTGCCATGCTTGCCCAGCATCCCAAATTGGAAGAATTTGACTTGACCAGTGTACGCCACTGGATTGTCGGAGGTGCTCCAGTACCTGAAAAAATTGTAAATGTATTTAAAAAAATATCAGGAGGTAATGTAGCCGAGGGTTATGGTCTTACAGAAACAACCTCCGGTGTGATCATCAACAGATTATACGGCCAAACATTGGCTGGAATGGGAATGCCTTTTATAGAAACAGATATTAGAATCATCAATCCGGGAACGGGTGAAGACGTACCAATTGGTGAGGCGGGTGAACTGCTTATTAAAGGCCCTACAGTAAGTGCCGGCTATTGGGAAAAACCTGAGGAAACATCTAAAACCTTTGAGAGCGGTTGGTTACATTCCGGAGATTTGGTTCGTCTAACCCAGGAAGGAGTGCTGCAATTTGTTGACCGGCTCAAAGAACTGATTATAGTTGCCGGTTTCAATGTTTATCCCAGTGAAGTTGAAAATACCATATATCAGCATCCCAGTATTATGGAGGCGGCAGTAATAGGGATGTCAGACGAACGGCAGGGAGAAGTCGTAAAAGCAATGGTCAGGTTAAAACCGGGATTTGAACTTAAAGAGGATGAACTGATAGCATTTTGCCAGGAAAAACTTTCTCCCTACAAAGTGCCCAAGATCGTTCAATTTGTTGAAGATTTCCCCCGAACTGCTGTCGGGAAAATATTGAAAAGGGCTTTACGATAATAGGTACTTGTGTTAGTGTCAGATGCCAAAGATAAAGGGGCTTCAATTTATGTAGCCCCTTAAATATTACTAAATGAAGCTTAAAGCCAGCTTATTTGGCGCTGTAGTCATAAAAACCGCGGCCGGTTTTTCTGCCCAGATAGCCTGCCCGTACCATTTGTTTGAGGATGGGAGCGGGACGATATTTGGAATCACCGGTTTCGCTAAACAGGGTATTGCATACC
>JAAYCZ010000363.1 GCA_012729495.1 Syntrophomonadaceae bacterium
GCCTGATAGATGGTCTTCTGGCTAGTATATGAGGTAAAGGTGATGGCATAATCGGTATCTTCCAATTTGCCCACCAGATCAGTGAGATTTAATTCATAAGCCGACAACCTGCTTTGGGCGATTTCTATCCGCTTGCTCTTGGCTCCGCCTACGGCTCTTTCGGAAAGTACATTGTCAATATATTTGTCAATGTCGCTAATGAGGGGATTAATTGCATTTTGATCCCCGGCATCGAGCTTTTCTCGCAATTCAATTAATTTATTGAACACCGCGTTTATTTCTGCATTTCCGTTGGTATCGGTGTGAAATACGGTTTTTCCGCAGGCAATATCAATCGTAACCCCGGCTTCAATTTCAATTTTCCGGGAATAAGTCTCCGCCAGCAGGCTTTTGTCAAAGTCAGCGCTGATGAATTGTATGTCGGTTATTCTGCCATGGTTATCCCGACCGGCTACCTCAAAAGGGGTGCGGCCGCTTTTGCCGCCGCCGAACAAATATTTGTCCGCATAACTCGAATTTGCGGTTTGGACCAATTCCGCCACCATATTGTCAACCTCGTCAGCCAGTGCGCCCATGGAAGCCTGGGCCAGGGTTCCGCTTGAACCGGTAACGGCTATCTCCCTCGCCCTTTGTAAAACATTGCCGACACTTTCAAGCGCGCCGTCAACGGTATCAAGCCAACCAGCGGCGTCTTTCATATTGCTGCTGTATTGTTCCTGGGCCTTCAAGTCTGATTTAGCGGCCAGCAGACGGCTGGTGGCGACGGGATCATCGGAAGGCCGGTCGATTAGTCGGCCGGATGAAAGCTGATTTTGATATTTTTCCATCCGGTTTAAATTGGTATTGACATTGTTGATAAGGGATTGGGACAGCATTTTTGTGGTTACCCGCATTATCATTCACCTACGCCTTCAAACGGTTTATGATGGTATCCATCATTTCATCCATAACACTGATTACTTTGGCACTGGCATCAAACGCATGCTGATAGAGCACCATATTGACGGTTTCTTCATCCAGAGAAACTCCCTGGATAGATTCCCTTCTTTTTATATTTTGATCTACCAGAGTTTGTTGATTTTTTACCGTTTTTCCCGTTTCCCGGGCAGCGCTTCCCAATTCAGCTATCATATCCTGGTAAAACGCTCCCAGGCTCAAGTTTCCTGCATTTGAATTGGTTAACATCTGGCTGGCGGGATCATACTTCATCAGCGTATGTTTCAATTCTGCAATCGCAAGGGCTATATCCCCGTTGCCTTCCAGGAATATACCGCCCTGCTTGGAGGCCGCGATTTTGGCAACGTCGTTTTCAATGTTGGCATTGAGGTAGATATTGGCAGCACTCAGGCCGCTTGACCAGGGATCATTCCAATCAACTGCCGTTAAATCAATCAGCTCGCCCTCGTTATCCTTGAAAACAAAGAAGTCCTGACCGGAATTGCCGTCCAGATCCTTGCCGGTTGTATGAATATCGTTGATACTTTTAGCTATACCTACGGCGAGGGTATTTAATTTATCTATGTAAAACTGTACCGTATTGGACTGGCCGGAATTTCCGCCGGCTTGCAGCAGGCCCGCCAGCTCTCCGTCGGTTACTGCATCCGGGTTGATGTCGCTGCTGCTGATCTCATGGGCACCGGCAGCATCAACGATGGTAATATTGCCTAATTTCACCTCGATAGCACCGGTAGGCTTGCCGTTTGCATCCAAGCAATCAGTCAAGCTTATATTGCCCAGGGCGGCCAGCTCATTTAAGGCCAGATCCCTTGCATCCATAAAATCATTGGCATTTTGGCCGGTTATATTAACATTTACAATCTGATCGTTTAGCCGTGCAACTCTTGTAGAAAGAGAATTAACTTCTTTAATTGCCAGCTGGATCTGACTGTTGATATCGTCTTTTATCTCATGGAGCTGAGCACTCATTTGGCGCAGGGTATCGGTTAAAGAACCGGCAGCTTCTTTCACTACCGTACGCACCGGAGAACTTTCCGGGGCTTTGGCCAGTTCCTGCCAGCTGTTCCAAAACTGACTCAATTGTTCGTTAAAACCGGTATCCAAAGGTTCATTAAAAACTGCTTCTACCTGCTGCAGGGTATGGGAAACGGCGATGTGATTTTCCAGACGGGAAGTTTCTTTTCTTACCTGATAATTCAGGAATTCATCTTTGATCCTGACTATCTCGGCAATATCAACGCCGCTGCCTAACTGCCCGGCAGATGCTAAACCGGATATGGGCACGCTGGTTTCCAGGTTTACCCGTTGCCGGGAATAGCCCTCGGTATTGGCGTTGGCAATATTGTGCGAGGTGACATTCAGCGCTGTTTGCTGGGCCATCATCCCCTTGAGAGCTATATTAATTCCAAAAAACAGACTCATTTCTCTGCCTCCGCTTCCTAGACATTGGTATCGACAAGGCGCTTGCCGCCCGCCCGGTGTACATCCCCGGATCTTCCATATACGGGGAAATTCCTGCCATTAAGAATCTCCAGTATATGTTCGGAAAACCTTAGACTCTGTTTTAACAGTAAAGTGTTTAATTCATTGGCTTCATCGAGCTGATGGCATTCAGCTAAAATATCATCCCTGATTTTTTTAATTTCTTCCCGGTCATCGCTTTTTAAATGGAGCAGAAGTTCACTGAAGTTTTTTATCTCCATCCCGATTTTTTGGGAGTATTCTTCGATAACTGAATTGCGCTGTTCTTCCAGCAGGGCCAGTTGCCGGGCGCTATATTCCTGCCGGGCGGTAATTGCGGTGATTTCTTCGGGGCTATCCTGTTTTATTGCCTGCAATTGTTCACCTGCTAATTTATTCAGTTCTTCCAGCAGTTTTTTTTGTCTGTTTAGTATTTTAATCAGATTATTTACATCCATATTCATTCCATGACCCCTTAATCATCTTCCCCGGCCAGCATTTTAGCGGCTACCTGGGAGGGGGAAATATTATAGGTATTATTGCTTATCTGCTCCCTGATGCGAGCAATTTTTTCTTCTCTGACCTCAGGCAAATCCCGGGTTTCCTTGATTAGCTCATGTATCTGCCGAGCTTGTTCGGATAGCTGCAGATTATCACTTTCGACGGGATCTGATCCTGATTTTATTTCCTTATTATCGGTCCGGATTTGTTGGGTTTGATACAATTTGGCGATGTTGTTGGAAGGATTGTTGTTTATCTTCACCACTGGGTCATCCTTTCCTGTAGATTTCTCATGCTGATCATGTTAATAATTATATCGGTTCCCCGGGAAAAAAGTTTAATGATTCATATTAAGTTACATGATAATTAAAAAAGTTAATCATCATTGCTCTGCTAACGCTCAGGATGAAATTTTTAAGCTACATGATTAATAAAAAAAAGTTAATTATGCAAAATCCTCAATTATGTAAAACCCTCAATAAAAGAATTTTATTAAGAGGGAATTATTTTCGTTCGGATAATATGGAATAAAGCAGCGAAGGGATTTTTTCCAGAGATGCCTGCCGTTCGACCGCGCCAATGTTGGCGGCTACCTTGGGCATCCCGTATACTACCGAGGAGCGTTCATCCTGGCCGATGGTACGAGCGCCGTTGCGGCGCATGGCCAGCAGCCCTTTGGCTCCGTCATATCCCATACCGGTAAGTATTACTCCTACCGCTGCGGCTTTACACTGCTCCGCCACGGAATTAAATAATACATCGACCGAAGGGCGGTGACCGTTTACTTTTTCTGTCTGCCGGCATTTTACCGTATAATAGGTCCCACTGCGTACTATAGACATATGGTAGTCTCCCGGGGCGACCAGTACCAATCCGGGGTAAATCCGCTCCCCATCCTGGGCTTCTCTTACCTCCAGGAGGCAGGAATCGTTTAGTCTTTCGGCAAACATCCTGGTGAATACGGACGGCATATGCTGGGCGATCAGTATGCCGGGCACATCCGAGGGCAAGTTTTTAATGATATAGTTTATGGCTTCGGTACCACCGGTGGAAGCCCCAATAGCAACGATTTTGGCAGTGGAGACGGTTCCGGATGGCACTGAGAATTGAGGGTGGGGCAATTCACTTTTTAGGTGCCCGACTTTGGCGGTGGAAGCAATCTTGATTTTTATTATCAGTTCATTGATAAATGCGTCTATCGATCGGCGGTCGCTATTAGTGTCAGGCTTGCAGACAAAATCGACCGCACCTGCCTGCA
>JAAYCZ010000364.1 GCA_012729495.1 Syntrophomonadaceae bacterium
CTAAGCTGTTAGAATGAGAGTGTAGCGGCCTGACGGTATGCTCCAAGGACTAATCATGTCCGTAATAAAGTGCCTCTTATTCTAATGTTCGGGACATAGTGCTTTCTCAAAATATGCGGTTGCGGAATAAACTGTTGTATGTGTGGCGTAATTGTGGTATTATATAGCCACAGGAAGGAGGAGCGATTATGCCTCAGATTATTCCCATCCGCGATCTCAAAAATACCAGCGAAATTTCGCAGATGTGCGCATCCACCAGCGAACCTATCTTTATTACCAAAAACGGCTACGGCGACATGGTTATCATGAGCATGAAAGCCTACGAGGAAAAAATATATATGCTCGACGTGTACCAAAAGCTGGCCGAGGCGGAAACACAAGTCAGAGACGGCAAGGTGGTGGACGCCGACGCTTCCTTGAACGCGCTCAGGAGCAAGTATCATGTATAAGGTTGTGGTGACGGAGCTGGTTCAAGGAGACCTTGACAGCATCGTTTCCTATATCGCCGGGCAGCTTGCAAATCCCACTGCGGTGGGGCATTTGCTGGATGAGGTTGACGAATGCTACTCCAACCTCAGAAAATTGCCGCTGCTGTATGAGCTGTCCCGTGACAACCGGCTTGCAACCGAAGAGTATCACAAAGCGGTAATCGGCAACTATGTCATGATCTACAAGGTGAATGAAGCGACGAAGACCGTCACTATCTACCGCTTTTTCTACGGTCCAAGGGATTACACAAGGCTGATCTGATATAACTTCAGCAGAAGCGTCGTGCGTTTGCACGGCGCTTTTGTCTTGTCATGAACGAATTAATCACGCTTTAAAAGCTCATCGACAGGAATTTCCAACGCCTGCGCAATAATCACCACTTCATAATCCTGTACCAGCCTGTACTGACCTT
Source organism: Syntrophomonadaceae bacterium (assembly GCA_012729495.1). Lineage (GTDB taxonomy): Bacteria > Bacillota > Syntrophomonadia > Syntrophomonadales > Syntrophomonadaceae > Syntrophomonas_B. The sequence goes on from JAAYCZ010000364.1 coordinate 902, forward strand.
CGAGCCGTGAGAGACTCGTGGCGAGCGAGCAAAGCATGAATGGAGTGAGTAAAACATGAATCATTTGAGCTGCTGTTTTAGAGGTTCCACCCCCCAAAGCTACCCTATGGAGGTGACGAATGCCATCCCGATCGCCTCCGGTTAAAACTTGTTTTAGGATATGAGCTTGAACAGATGGTGGAAAGAGGGGTTACCACGTTTTTAACCGGGATGATGCCGAGACCGCATATTAAACTGACTACCCTGAGACAGCTTTTATTCATCACAGGGTAGTAATATTCTACAATAAGAAGCAGGGAAGCGCCGCTGGCACGACGTTTCCCCACTTAAAGCTGAATACCCTTATAAAAGGCGCTTTTGTACATATTCGCTAAACTCGCTGCAATACATTCAATCCGTCCGGGCTTCTTGTAGCCAATATTATTTCATATATTCCAGAATTAACTCCCCGGGCACTTTATATACCATGCCGGTATATGTGCCTTCTCCGTTAAGCTCTATCACCGCGATATGCCCGTCGCTGCCGTCGTCTGGCAAGCTTGAGCTGATTCTTAAAATGCCGTTTTTGTCAAACGGCGCCGCCTCCATCGATTCCTCCGTGATTGGTTTATATGAGGTGGCAAGCGGATCACCCATATGATATTCATACGTGTCACCATAGGTGAGGGCCTGTACACTGTCTGGAACGACCTCACATTTATCCAACGGTATACTTTTGAGAAGCTTCTCGTGCACTTCATAGTCCTTCTGATTTTGGGCCTTCTGCTCTTCGCTTGGTGTAAAGGAGAACGAACTTGTTCCGGACAAGTCAATTGTGACGTCCTTTTCTGCCGTTTTCCCGTTGCTGAAGGCGGCCTTGACGTGGATAATTATCTCTTCTGGGAATGAGGGATATTCGGAATCGCAAACGTAGTGCGTACCCCAGAAAAGGAGGTAATCATCAACCGATTCTGCGTCGAGTGTTATCGTGCTGCCGACATCGTCAAAATTCTCACCGAACATGACCATTTGATTGTCCGGCCCCACATACAGGGCGGGCACACCGCTCGTTGAGATATCAGCTAGATTGCCGATATATTGCTCGGCGAAGAAGCCGTTGTCGGTAGAAAATTCCACGCTCTCGATGTTTTCACCCTCGCACCGGAGTCCGAGGCCAACGTACATGGTGTTCGTTGCCCCGTCAATATGACCGCCCCAATATTCAGGCCGGGTGTCCGCGATGTCCACCTCGCGGAGCTCGACCGAACCATCCTCCTGTACCTCCATCGCATAGGCTTTAACAACAAAGATGTTATCGCCTTGAGGTAAAAAAAACGTACTGCCAAATACTATTAAGCATATTACAGCTGCTACAGTCGCGAATGATACTGCTGCCCTGAAGGTGGGGCGTTTTTTGTGTTGTTTTTGTATGACTTTATCAAGTACGCGATTTTTTATCTCATTGTTTGGCTGAATAGTATTAAAAGCGTTTACAATTTTATCATTCTTCATTTTCTAGAACTCCTTTCAGCAGGTTTCTTGCTTCGCGCAAATGACCGCGAATGGTTGAGTGCGGTTTCCTCAATATTTCTGCTATTTCCTCTGATGTGTAGCCCTCATAATAAAAGAGGTAAATAACATCTTTATAGCGTGTGGGCAGTTTCATAACGGCCCTTAGAGTTTCATCAATATGGAAGGGATCATCGCTTGGCAAGTTTTCATAATCGTCAATATTGACGTGGCTACGCCACAAATGTTTGAGGTAATCTTTACAGGTGTTTACTGTAGTTCGTATCAGCCACGCCTTTTCATGTTCGGCATTTTGAAAAACAACGCCTTTTTTCATGAGCTTTGCGAATACATCTGCGGCTACATCCTCTGTATCAGAAGGGTTTTTCAGATACGAGAAGCTAATCCGATATACCATATCGAATTGACGCCTATATATTTCCTCAATATTTTGTAGTGACGTTCCCTCGCCGCGCGCAGGCAAAGGATTTATCATCTCAACAACCTCCTTCCACTAGTAATACGATTGAGAGGGGCAAAATGTTGGGTAATTTTAAAAAGTTTCATGCCCTGTAAAACTATGATGTCATATATAATTATACTATAGGCTGGACTTATATCAAAATAATCCGCTTATAACCAAATGTAACGGTTTACCCATTCACGCGTTTGGCGCAAACGGATAAACCGTTACTTAGTTCCCTACACAGTAGGAACAATATACCCATCGCTGTTCCTGCTAACAGAGATCTGCAAACCTTGTCTCTATCGGGGGTTTCACTTTTACTCTTTTTTCTATTTGGCCGCTCTATAATGCAAAAATCCACCAGGTACGAAACCAAGCGGGAAATGTGCAAAACGCTGAATCCCTTGATAAATCAAGAAAAAACAGCAATCCCCACCTGTAATTGAGTGGGGATTCGTTGTATCAACAATGGTTGATGATATGGCTCTAGTACCGCTTGTTGATACAATTACACGAAAGGTCAAGGGGGATTCAAAGCTATGAATCGTTCATAGGTGTTTTGATGTCTATAAAGCAAGCCCACAATTATTCTATACCTGCACCCCCAA
>JAAYCZ010000045.1 GCA_012729495.1 Syntrophomonadaceae bacterium
AAAATGATTGTTAATCAGGGTGAAGCGGCGGAAAAGAAACCTGTCAAGGTGGGCGAAAAGATCGGCCGTAATGACCCTTGTCCCTGCGGGAGCGGCAAAAAGTACAAAAAATGCTGCGGCCGTAATGCCGGCTGATTGCAAACCCGATTTTTAATAAAGCCAGTTATATTTAGGTCTCTTTAGTGCCAATAATTAAATGAGAGTTTTGCATAATTGATTATTTTTTAATTTGCCATGCCGCTTTAGAATGTCATCCTGAGCGTTAGCGAAGCGACCCTAATTGTGACCTTTAGGTCACATATGTAGTCTCCGTAGGGGGGATCTACGGTACTTGCGAAATTCACCGACGCTCAGGCTGCGCTTGCCTTCTTATCGCTTTCGGCACTAGATGCCACATGGCATTGTCGCTTCGCTAGCGCTCAGAGTGACAGTATTGCATGATTTTTTGAATTATGCAAAACCTTTCAAATATGTGAGTTTAAAAATGGGAGGTAATAAATTGATTGAGGATCCGCGGGGTACGATAAATGAAATCCTCAGTACACTGAATGAAATGAGGGTTTCTCTTTGACCTGGCTGGAAAACAACAGGAAGTGGAACTTTTACAGCATAACACATTAAAAGAAAATTTCTGGGATGACAACCTTAAGGCCCAGCAACTGCTAAAAAAAATCAGTGATCTGCAGGATTCCATCAGCCAATGGGAAAGTTATTGTCAGGAAGCCGGCTATATCAACGAAATGCTGCAAATGGCTGAAGCTGAAAATGATACGGCATTATTCGAGGAAACCGTGCGTGAGCTGGAGATGCTGGAAAAAAGATTTAGAAATTACGAACTGCTGGTGCTGTTTTCTTCACCCCACGATCATGCGGATGCTATTCTTTCTTTGCATGCTGGGGCTGGAGGTACTGAGGCCCAGGATTGGGTGCAGATGCTGTTGCGCATGTACACCCGCTGGGCGGAAGCCTCGGGTTATGAGACCGAAATTATGGATTTTCTGGCCGGTGATGAAGCCGGGGTCAAGAGTGTCACTTTCATCGTTAAAGGTCAATATGCATACGGTAAATTAAGCTGTGAAGAAGGTGTGCACCGCCTTATCCGCATATCTCCGTTTGATTCCACCGGGCGCCGCCACACTTCGTTTGCTTCTCTTGCGGTGCTGCCAGAGATCAGCGCTGAGGTGGAAATCAATATCAATCCTGATGATTTGCGTATTGATACTTATCGCTCCAGCGGAGCGAGGGGTCAGCATATAAACAAGACCGATTCGGCAGTACGTATTACCCATCTGCCCACCGGAATCGTGGTGCAGTGCCAAAATGAACGTTCCCAGCATTCCAATCGTCTCACCGCTATGAAATTGCTCCAGGCCAAGCTGTATGCCATGAAGCAGCAGGAACATGAGGATAATTTGCAGAAACTCAAGGGAGAATATAAGGAGATCGCCTGGGGCAGTCAGATAAGAACCTATACCATCAATCCCTTTTCCCTGGTCAAGGACCACCGCACCAATCTGGAAAT